>CAZKGX010000008.1:0-3483 GCA_964552645.1 uncultured Candidatus Saccharibacteria bacterium | reverse complement strand
GGTTGTGCACTGCGAAGCAAGAGCTTATATCAGATGGGGGCAGGCACCGCATCCTCTGCCGGATGAAGATAGAGATCAAATTCGAAGCCATCTCTCCTTTTTGCTGTGAATTCTGGTCGCATGGTGTGTCTGGGTGGACAGACACCCTTTCTCTTGAAGGTGATCCGCCGATACTGAGGAGACGCCCCCTCAGCTACCGGATAGACGTTAACGGTGATGGTTGCACCCTCCGTCCTGACGAAGGTGATCGTAGTCACCCCTTCAGGCAACTCCCACTCAACCCAACCAGGAATTTCCCCAGGGAGTGCGCACTCCAATTGTACAACCTCTCTCTTGGCTGTCGACATAGGCAGTATCAATGGTTCCAAGGTTTCGACATTTTTGACTTTCCCCAACAGAGAAAGCCATATCCTTTGGCATAGTACTGCGCGCGTTCGATTTGTCAATTGAAAAATAAAAATGACGTCCCATAAGGTCTTCATTTTTATGGTTCACAAACCCCAGCACAAACTACATACCCTTCCCTGTTGGCTGATGAATACCAAAGATGTTTCCCTCGGTATCATGATAATAGGCCTGCCATGCCATGTCGCCGATAGCAAACTTTGGCATAGCCACCGTACCGCCTGCTTTTTCAACGGCCGCAATGGTAGCGTCGATGTTTTCTACAATGACACTACAGACATAAGCATTGGCACCACATTCTTTTGCAGGAGCTTTGCCGGGACGCAACAGCATGCCCCCATTTATGCCGGGCTCTTTGCTGTCTTTTGGTCCTGTCATGACCATCCAATAGTTTTCAGGGCCACCACCTTCCCATTTGCTAATTTCCCAGCTGAAGACTGCCTTATAGAAAGCAGCGGCGCGCGCCGTATCTTCCGCCTGGATTTCAAAGTGAACAATACGGTTCATATTTGTATTTTTTTTAATTATGCGACTACGTTTTTGATTAATTCTTTACCACATCACTACCAACACAAACTGGGCACTCGCCACAACCACAGAACTTGCGCATTGCAGAGAAGCGACCGCTTCCAGAAAGGAAAAGTGCTACCGTAGCAAAAAGCGTGATGGCGGGGGTCATTATCATATTCATTCCACCCTTCCATACCACAGTAAGAGCAACAATCATAACAACAGAAACAAGCGCCGCTGCAATACGAGTGAAGATACCGAGGAGTACAGCGACACCAGCAACCAATTCAACGATTGTCACTACATAGGTCCAAAATGCAGAGAAGCCCATTGAAGAAAACTGTCCGATAGTAGCGGCCATATCCTGCGCCTTCATATAGCCTGCAAAAATAAACAAGGCACCAATACCAATACGTAAAACAAGAAGACCTGCATCAGAAGTGCGCCATGAGCACTTTTTCACCATTGAAAACATGTGATTATATCTATTTATTATTAAAAGCAAACCCGGCTATTGTAGCATATTTGAAGCGGAGAAGTGCGAAAAATAGGAAATGTTCCTCGTCCAGACCTCTCGTGCATAGTAAAATAAGCTAATGCACGCTATTTTCTATCGTTTTTTGCATTCGGTGCGCGCTATTTTCAGTGGGCGAAACCTCATCTGGCATGCCGCAGCGATTCTGCTCACCATAGCGATTATTTTTTCAGGGTTTGATTGGTACTATTTCCGTTTTTGGAATACCCATTATTTTGCTGGTGGCATATGGAGCGTTCTCTTTTTCCTCTCTTTTATGGCGGCAGTAATTGGCGGCGTCCTCCCTGTCTTAGCGCCGCCGCTCACTATTTTCTTTGGCATTCTTCGCAAAAACACAAAAATGATCAATGTAGGTGTCGCCCTTATCCAAGCCGTCGGCCTTGCCTCCCTCCTCTCGGCTTTTTTCAAAGCGATCACCAATAGAGCCCATCCTGAAATCCTTCACACCCTCGGCCAAGACGTGACGCATATATTCCATTTCGGCTTTCTCAAAAACAGCGTCTTTTGGGGCTGGCCATCGTCGCACACCACTGTCGCATTTGCTATGGCATTGACGCTCTGGGGACTTTTTCCAAAGCATCGCGTACTCAAAATTACCAGCTTTCTCTATGCGCTTTTCATCGGGCTCGGTGTTTCAACAAGCATTCATTGGTTCTCTGATTTTGTGGCCGGCATGCTCCTCGGTATTGTCATTGGGCGCGTCGTTGGTGCAAGCTTCAAAAAGCGCCATCTCCCTCCGGTGCGCGACTAGTTTCTAAATCGAGATAGTTTAACCACGAATAATGCGAATCAAAAATACGATGATGGCCACAACAATGAGTAAGTGAATGAGCCATCCCGCTATATGAAATACAAAGAAACCGAAAAGCCAAAGTGCAGCTAAAATAAGGGCAATAGTGATAAGCATATATGTGCTTTATTTAATAAATACGATGCCGCATGCAGGTCTATGTACCGCATCGACCCTTCTATAGTAGTATTTTCTTTTATTTCTGTATAGTCGTATATAAGGAAAGTGGTAAATGCTGCGATTACAGACGTATTGAAGAAAAATAAAAAAAGAAAAACCCCTCTGTGGAGAGGGGCTCTTGTTATACCGATTCACCTATACTCGCACGAATGCGGCCGGTGATGAACATACTATAGTCCTTGTCTCATCGCGCCGGGATTGGATACTGTGATGCTTTTTGAGCGCGCGCCAATTTCTCTTTGGCCTGCTGTGCATCGGACCTCAGCCCCTCTTCCTGAACGAGACGCGCTCTGACAGAGCGACGTGTGTTCCAATTTACCCACACACCAGCGGCGTATGACCCTGCGGCCACTGCCTCATCCATAGTCCTGACTTGCCGCTCCTTTCCACCAGGAATACTGATCCTGGTAGTAAGAGCGCGTCTTCGGAGAAGCGACATATCCCGGTTATCCAGAGTCGTAAGGACATACCGCTCGATAACAGAGAGCATCTTGAGCGCAATGAGAAGGTCGAGCACCCACCCTTTGGCCAAGTCAATTCGACTTGCTAGCTCCTGACGAAGCTTGGCTGTCTCTGTGGCATCTTTACCACGAAGCCCACTTCCCCTTGTCGTCCATGACCAAACGAAATGGGCCATGGCCTCCACAAATCGCAGAGCATGCTCCCCGATCGGCCGGAATCGATAATCATCACAAGTCACGATGTTGATCGACTGCAATCCGACAGTGCCACATTCGACGCGGAAGAAGCGTTGGAGTACGGGGAGTAAGGTGTTTGAAAAGACCGATACCTCCCAGAGTTCGCTCACGCCATCGTCTCTCTCCAGCACTGCTTTGGCATACGGTTTGACAAACTTAAGGTTCAAGACATCAAATGCCTTCCGAGCCAGCACTGCCCGCACACCAGCAGGTGCGAGTGATTCATGCTTCGTGGATCCTTCATCATTTGCTTCAAGCCACAGAAACTCATCCACATGATGGTCAATGGACATTATCAGAACATCATGGGCACGTCGCCACCCATCAGCAACGGAGAGGTAAAACGCAGCCCTCTCTAGTTCCTC
>CAZKGX010000007.1:0-19202 GCA_964552645.1 uncultured Candidatus Saccharibacteria bacterium | reverse complement strand
TATAGAGGTGACGGAAAGGAGTGCTTGAGGCTGCGGCTTCATTTGCCGCTACACTCTCAGCCAAATCGCCACCATAAAGCCTAAAATAGGCGTCCCCCGATATATACGGTGCTTCAGCAAAAAGATAGCCGTTTGCATCTAGATAAAAACATTTTTGTCCTGGAATGCTTCCGACTGAAGATGATGGCGATGATGAAGCTGCAGAAGTTGAGGTGGATGCGATTGGTGTGCTCGTAGCATTATTGATCCCTACTTGCCCTTTGGCCTTTCTTATTACTGTGGCAAAAAGCGCCTGATCGCCACACCAAAGATATTCGGGATTGCGCTCCGTCACCTGTATTTTGAGGGCATCAAAAGAATCCGTGCGCACCTCAACTTCTTTGATGCGCGGCCACGTGGAGAGAACATCTTTTTCAATACGCGTTTTTGGGGCGAGCAAAATATTGGTCTTAGGAAAGACGTAGAGATATGCGCTTGCCATTATATCCTGCGCTGCTTTTTCAATTTCAAAACTTGGTGTGACCACATTGCCCGATACGGTAATGGTGCGGACATTTATTGCAGACCAATGTGAAAGAAATGCCAATAGGGCCAGCACAGCCACAGAACCAAGGAGACCAAAAAGAGCACGCATGCGCCGCACTTCGCGTCGCTTGGCTCGCACTTTGCTTGGAATAATATCGGCGCGATGCATATAACAAAGTATAAGGTAAAAGGTAAAAGGTAAAAGGTAAAAGAAAACGCGAAATCTCGTCTCATTCTGACTTTTTCCCTTTTACTTTTTACTTTTTACTTTCTATGGTGTCTGCCCCAACGTATGTGCGGAGGACTTCAGGTACATTGATACTTCCGTCGGCGCGCTGATTATTTTCCAAAATTTGGGCAATGATGCGCGGTGTAGCAATGGCGGTATTGTTCAAAGAGTGGGCAAAGCGAATCTTTCCTTCCTCATCCTTATAGCGAATATTGAGGCGGCGCGTCTGGAAATCGTGGAAATATGAACATGAATGCGTCTCGCGATATGCATTTTGTGATGGCATCCACGCCTCTATATCGTATTTTTTGACCTGACCAAGACCAAGATCGCCGGTGCAATTGACCACAACATGGTACGGTAATTTGAGAGCCTGCATAATTTCCTCAGCATTGGCGAGCAGCTCCTCATGGAATGCAACAGACTGATTGTGATCGGCTTCACAGAGAATAATTTGTTCGAGCTTGAAAAATTCATGAACGCGAATGAGACCCTTCGTATCCTTGCTATGGCTGCCTGCTTCACGACGAAAACACGGAGAAAAGGCCACAAACTTTTTTGGCAATGCTGCTTTTGGCAAAATCTCATCCATGAAATAGCCCATGGCGCTCACTTCACCAGTGCCAGCAAGGTATTCTGCATCCTGCGTCTTATAGAGGTCTTCCTCACCCTGCGGCAAATAGCCTGTGCCGAGGAGCAATTCCCGACGGACCAAAGACGGCACAATGAGAGGTGTGTAGCCTTTCTTTGTCATATGCTCCATGACAAATTGCCAGAGCGCCATAGAAATCTGGGCCGCAGCGCCCTTTAAGACATAGCCACGAAAACCGGCCAGCTTGGCGCCACGCTCAAAATCGGCAAGATCATTGCTCTCACATAGTTCAATGTGTGATTTTGGCGCAAAATCAAATGTCGGTATATCGCCCCAGCGATGATGCTCTCTGTTTTGCGCATCACTCTCCCCATCAGGGACGGACATATCAGGAATATTTGGCACCTTGAGCATGAGCCCCTGCCATTCTTTGATAATTTCTTTAAGAGACTCTTCTTCGCGCTGCAAGGCATCCTTGAGCGTCTTCATGCGAGCAATAATTTCGGCGCGAGCCTCAGGGGTAGGTGCTGAAGCAACGGCATTATTGGTCTGATTTTGCTCTGCGCGCTTGGTGTCGATTGAGGCCAAGGTGGCGCGACGAGCATCGTCAACTTCAAGGAGGCGCACTATATCGACGTCAACATGCTTGCGTTTTGCGGCAAGCTCAATATGTTCTTTGTTTTCGCGAATGAATTTTATGTCCAACATGGGAGGTAAAAGGTTAAAAGTAAGGTGTTAAAAATTAGAATGAAATAGACGCAGGACGAGAGGAATGAGCGTGCGAGGAGGATAAAAGCGCACTTTGACTACTGAAGGAGGATTGTTGCCATTCGTACTTCATAAAATCTTTATCTTTTCTTTACCGTTTCATCATACCAATTTTTGTATACTGTGTACATGCTTCCTCATGCACCGCCACATGCAGCCTCACCCTTCCCTGAACCCTTGTTATGCAGGGCTCTTTTGCCTCCTTTTAGCCATTTGCCAGAGCAGCTTTTTGTAATTGGGCGGCCGCCGCCTGATTTTGTGGTTACTGATCGTGCTTTTTCGACGCGCTTCAATAGATCCGTCAAAGTGTGTATTATTGGATCGCGGCGATATTCACCATATGGGGAGCGCGCCTGTCGTTCTCTGGTAGAGGCATTGGCGCCCTACGATGTCTGGATTATTTCTGGGCTAGCTTTAGGTATTGATAGTATTGCACACGATGCAGCAATACGGCATAGCCTCCCCACAGCGGCGGTCATTGGATCTGGCCTTGCACCAGAGGCCCTCTACCCTGCTTCACATATCCATTTGGCCAAGGACATAATCAATGCAGGAGGCGCTCTTATCTCTCAATTTGCATACGATATGCCGGCGGCACCTTGGACCTTTCCTGTGCGCAATCGCACTATGGCCGCACTCTCCGATATTGTCATTATTATAGAAGGTGAAGCGCAATCAGGCACCCTCATCACAGCGCGCAATGCACTCGAATTTGGCATTGAAGTGGGCGCCGTGCCCGGAAGTATTTTTGCAGCGCACAGTACCGGGCCGCACAACCTTATTGCCGAAGGCGCGCACATTATTCGCGGGCTCGACGACATAGAACATGCCCTTGGCATGCACCTTAGACCTCGCTTTTCGACAGAGAAAAGTGATGCCTCTTTCGATAAAAATGCACCATGCGATAAAAAAGATATTGACAGTTTATTTGCCAAGCTCGTCAAGTCAATGTAATACTACCTAGCATGAAGCTACTTATTGTAGAGTCACCGGCTAAAGCAAAGACTATTTCAAAGTACCTCGACGGCGAGTACACGGTCAAAGCCAGCGTCGGTCATATTCGTGATTTGCCGAAAAGCAATCTAAAAGCCATCGACATTGAGGCCGGTTTTGTGCCGCACTATGAAATCTCTCCCGGCAAAGAAAAAGTAGTGAGCGAAATAGCCGAGCTCGCCCATCGTGCAAGCGAAGTCCTTTTGGCAACTGACCCCGACCGTGAAGGTGAGGCTATTGCATGGCACATTGCCGAAACGGCAGGCTTGAAAAAGCCGAAGCGCATTGTCTTCCACGAAATCACCAAAGAAGCTATTCAGGAAGCAGTGAAGCATCCGCGTGGCATTGATCAAAATTTAAAGACGGCACAGGAAGCGCGTCGCGTGCTCGATCGTCTGGTGGGCTATGACTTATCCGGTCTCATTTGGAAAAAAGTCCGCTACGGCCTTTCAGCAGGTCGCGTTCAATCCCCTGCCCTTCGTATTATTATGGAGCGTGAGCGGGAGATTCGCGCCTTCGTATCGCATCCATTTTGGATCATTAGCGCCGACCTTGGGTATGCTAAGGGGAAGCCGCCCGTTACCTTTACCTGCGCCGAAGAGCCGACCGATCAAAAAGAGATGGAGCGCATCCTCAAGGCAGGGCGCGCCCACGGATGGAATGTTGGCGAAGTAGAAGAGAGTCAGGCCAAGCGTTCTCCTCGCCCGCCATTTATTACTTCAACCTTGCAGCAAGCGGCAAGCTCTCGCCTTGGCATGAGCCCTGGCCGCACCATGTCGGTCGCTCAGAAGCTCTACGAAGCGGGACACATTACCTATATGCGCACCGATAGCACCACGCTGTCGAGTCAGGCCATTAGCCAAATCACCGGCATTGTTGAATCGCGCTGGGGCAAAGAGTACGTCAATGTGCGCACATTTGCCGCCGGTAAAAATGCACAAGAAGCTCATGAGGCCATTCGCCCGAGCCGCTTTAGTGTGACTGAGGCGGGCGCCAATGATTCTGAACGCAAAGTGTATCGCCTTATCTGGCAGCGCGCTGTAGCTTCACAAATGACCGATGCACAGATTATGCGCACACGTGTCAGCGCCGTTATTGATGGAAAGGAGACCATTCCTCCCTTCTATGCCAATGGATCGCGTGTCCTCTTCCCTGGCTGGCTTTCAGCTGATCCTGATTCACGCGGCGAAGATGTTGAATTACCAAAACTAACCAATGGCCAGAGTCTCGACCTTATCGATATCCGTTCCGAAGAAAAGCACACTGAACCACCGCCACGCTATACCGAAGCAGGCCTGGTCAAAGAACTTGAAAAGCGCGACATTGGCCGCCCTTCAACCTATGCAAGCATTATCGACACCATCGTAAAGCGTGGCTATGTAGAAAAAGACGGAAAGAGTTTGAAGCCAACCGAAACAGGCGATGTCGTGTCGACCTTCCTTGAAACTCATTTTGGTTCCTATATTAGCGATTCTTTCACCGCGGAAATGGAAAATGAGCTCGATGAAATTGCTCATGGCAAGCGCGATTATGTAAAAACGCTGCGTGAATTTTATACTCCTTTTAAAAAAGAGGTGAAGTCGAAAGACAAATTGGACAAGCTCACCACGCTTGGCGAGGCTGACCCTTCACTCAAGTGTCCGAAATGTGGCTCTGGTATGGTGCGCAAGCTTTCTCGTATGGGCACTTTCCTTTCATGTTCACGCTATCCTGATTGTGACGGCGCACTCACCGCAGAAGGAAAAGAAATTCCAAAAGACGAGCCGATAGGAAATGATCCGACCACCGGTTTGCCGATTTTCGTGCGCATTGGCCGCTTTGGCCCCTATGTCCAGCTCGGCGAAAAAGAAGCCAAGAAGCCAAAGGTGCGCGTGCGCAAGACGAAGGCAAAGAAGCAGACTGCAGACGGGGCTACAGATGCTGCTACATCAGCTGCCGCTACCACAACAACAGCAGCAACAGTCTCCACCTCCACACCAGAAGAAGGACCCAAAAAAGTGGCTAAGCCGCGCATGGCTTCCATTCCAAAGAGCAAAGACCCAAGCACGGTCACGGTTGCCGATGCATTGAAGTATTTGAGTCTCCCTCGCGTCCTTGGTAATCACCCAACCACAGGACAACCCATCACCGCATCGATTGGTCGCTTCGGTCCGTTCATTGTTCATGAAAGCGATTTCCGCTCATTGAAGCAGGATGATGTCTATACGATTACCTTGGAACGTGCACTTGAAATTCTGAAGGAGCCGAAGAAAGTCGGTCGTGGTCGTGGCGGTTGGAAAAAGAAAAAAGCAGGAACTCCAGATACAGCGACGGAAGAAACAAGCGTTGCTACCGCCGAATCAAAGACATAAAATATAGCAAAAACACACACCAAGAAGTGTGTGTTTTTGCTATATGACGTTTTTGTATTCAGCACAACTGTTGCTTATTTCAGCTTCTTGCTCTTCAATCGCAATGAATTACTCACAACAGAAACACTGCTTCCGGCCATGGCCAACCCCGCAAAAATGGGATTGAGGGTGATGCCCCACAGTGGATAAAGGAGGCCAGCGGCAATAGGAATACCGATGACGTTATAAATGAAAGCCCAAAAGAGATTCTGCCGTACTGTCCTCATAGTGGCACGAGAAAGTTCGAAAGCTTGCGCCAACTTTCGGATATCACCATGGAGCAAGGTAATGCCAGCAGACTCAATAGCAATATCGGTACCGGTAGCCATGGCAATACCCACATCAGCCTGTACAAGAGCTGGTGCATCATTAATACCATCCCCAGCCATAGCAACCTTTTTTCCTTCAGCTTGTAACGCTTTAATTTTGGTAGCCTTATCAGCTGGCATAACCTCAGCAATGACCGTATCAATAGCAGCTTGTTTCGCAATGTAATGTGCGGCGAGATGATTATCGCCAGTGAGCATCACAACTTTGACGCCACGCTTATGCAACTGTGCAATAGCCACTTTTGCTTCATCTTTCAATGTATCGCTAAGAGCGATGAGCCCTACTTTTTCTCCATGTACCTCAATAAGCACCACTGTTTTTCCCTGCTCCTGCAATCGGCGGATACCTTCAACATGCATATCATCGCTTGAGGGTTTATGAATTGAGACCTCAGCCCCATCGATAAGAGCCTTCACCCCCATACCCTCAAGGGCAATGAAATGTTTCGTAGCAAGTAGTGCGACACCCTCCTTCTCGGCATACAGTGTCACCGCCTCAGCGAGAGGATGCTCTGAAAGTTTTTCAATACTTGCTGCATATTGGACGAGGCGTTCCTTAGACCAATTCTGTACAAGCACCACCACATCAGTTACCTCCGGCTTTCCTTTTGTAATAGTACCCGTCTTATCAAGCACGATAGTATCAACCTTACTTAGTTTCTCAAGCGCCTCGGCGTTTTTTATAAGAATTCCATATTCTGCACCCTTACCAACACCAACAATAATCGCAGTAGGTGTTGCAAGACCTAGAGCACAAGGACAAGCAATAACAAGAATACCGACGAAAGCAAGTACACCGTATGAGAATGCAGCAGAAAAACCTAAAAAGGAGGTACCCACCGTCAACCAGAGGATCAGTGTTCCCAATGCAATACCAAGGACTACCGGCACAAAGACACCAGAGACCTTATCTGCCAATGCTTGTATCGGTGCTTTGGAACCTTGTGCATCTTCCACCATATGTATAATCTGAGCAAGAAGCGTGTCGGCACCAACCTTGGTGGCAGTAAATCGAAAATGACCCTGTTTATTGATCGTAGCACCAACAACCATATCCCCCGCTTTTTTGTCCACAGGAATCGATTCACCAGTGACCATAGACTCGTCGATAGATGATGTGCCTTCTATTATTTTTCCATCAACAGGAACTTTTGCGCCCGGCTTTACGATGACAATATCGCCAATATGCACATCATTAACAGAGACCTGCACCTCCTTCCCATCACGCCATAGCAATGCGGTCTTGGCTTGGAGGCCGAGTAATTTTTCAATAGCTTCACCGGTGCGCAGCTTTGAACGCGCTTCGAGATATTTTCCAAGGACCACAAACCCTATCACCACAATCGTGACATCAAAATACGTATATTCAGGAAGACTAAGGGCGACACGCACTTGCGGCAACAGTGTAATAATGACACTGTAGATATAGGCAGTGAGGGTGCCAATACCTATGAGTGTGTCCATGTTGGCTGCACCGTAGCGTAGAAAGCGAGTGACCCCCTTGAGAAAGGGCTGCCCGACCCAGAAGAGCGTAATGGTTGCTAACACAAAGCTAAGCACATTGAAGAGCTCCATCGGTAGTGGTAGATTTGGAATAAAGGAAAGTGTTTTTGCTGCAATATCCCACATCATCAGAATAAAAGTAATGAGAGCTACGGGCAATACAAATTGCATTTTTGTTTGCATAGCAAGAAACTCTGTTTCTTTTTCTTTTTTCGACTGACCAATACCACTATGGTGACGATGATCTTCTGTAGGAGTATTAGGAAGGTGTTCTGCGTGATCAATAGCCAATGTATCTTCAAAGCTGTACCCTAGTTTTTCAAGCGCACCATTCATATCTTGCACTGTAATCTTTTGTGGATCGATGCTCAGACGCGCCTTTTCGGACGCAAATTGTACATCAACTTTTTCTACTCCATCGAGTTTTTCTATTTCTTTGGTAATAATGGCTGCACAACTCGCACAGTGCATACCTTTTATTTTTAATGTTTTTTGTATCATAGATAAGAAGTTAGTGTATTAGATGCTATACCATGCCATCCTCCAATCCTTAAAGATTTTGAGCGTTGTGGTAAGGAACGTATCAACACCATCTGCATTGTTGAGAATTTCTGTTCTACTTGATTTACCTTTCACATCAGCAGTCATAGTAAGACCAAGTTGATGGTGGGCAATGAGAGCGTTGAGAAATCGAAGATCAAATAAGTTGTCTGCGGTGCCCAGGTGTGCCACACGTGGATCTTTGACAGAATAGGTGTCGCCATAGACTTCTTTTTTGAGAGCATAGAGATCGGCGATTGCCTTTGGCTCATCTTTAAGGATAGCGGCAGACAAATCTTTTATTTCTTGTCGTTTTGTTTGTGTTGCTGCTTGTGTAGCCAGAAGCATCGCTGCACGGTGATGCGCAATCATGGCATTGATGTAGCGGAGGTCGAGCCAGCGATCGGGTTTACCCAAATCCATAGAGCTCTTATCAAACATATTGGTTTGATATTGAGGAGTAAGGTAATATCCGACACTGATACCAATAGTACCAACAACAATCATGAGTGCGATAGCCAAAGTGAGTGATATTTTAGACATAGTTTGTATTTTTTATTTTTATTTGTTTTTCTTGTGCTGTTATGCACTTTTGTCGTGACAACTATTCGATAACATTGAACACTCCCGAGTACATACCCATTGAACAGGTGAAGCGCATTTGACCAACCTTAGTTGGGGTAAAATTGATCACATTATCTCCCCCCTTGAGCGGCTGCGCTATATTGGCAGAAGGCATAGAAATATATGCTGCACAAGAATACGGGTTGGTGCTCTTGATGTTCCATATCACCGGTACATCTTTTTTAATGGTGAATTGACGAGGACTGTAGCCATTACCTGCCTGTACCATTTCTATAATCTGCACACCATTTTCAAGTCGCGCCGTACCACTCGAACTTTGTGGTCGAAATGAACCGCCACCGGTATCGTTAGGCACAACGTACGTAGCTTCAAATGGCCATGAGACACGAAGGTCAAAGCCGGCAAGGCTAAGGCCACTCTTTATATTGAAGAGGGCAAGAAGAATAACAATCAGACCTGCAAACTTAAAGAAGTAACGTGCAAAGGTGCCTTTCATAGCAGAGGTAAGGCCGCCAATACCTAAAATGCCAGGCAACGTACCGAGGGCAAATACACCCATGATAAGCGCACCTTGAGTCATACTACCCGTACTCACCGCATAGAGCTGCATTGCTTGCGTAAAGCCGCAGGGAACAAAAAACGTAAGCGCACCTGTGATGAATGATCCACGGTGGCTGTATTCTTTTGTTTCCTGATGCAGACCAAAACATCTACTGATGCTTTTTGGGAGAGCGATGCTTTTATTGTGGAGGCGTGGAAACAGTGCGATTAATTTCAGTCCCAGCAAAAACATAGTGCAGCCGAGCAGCACTGTCAGTATGCCCAGTAATGAAGAAGACAGTTTAAATGCTGATCCAAGAAGACCGATCACGCCACCAAGTACGGTATAGGAGACGAGTCTACCGATATTGAAGAAGATATGTGGTTTGAATTTTTGAGCAGTAGTCGCCTCTGGATGCAATGCTGCGTGACGTGATGAAATACCGAGCACCAGACCGCCGATGAGTGCCATACACGTTGATATGCCAGCAGTGAGACCTATAATAAGCACACCCATAAGACCAGGTGTGGCGCTTACTCTAAGGTTTAGGTTAAATACACCGAAGAGATACAAGATGGCGTACAGGATAAAAATAATACACGCCACCGCAATGAGCTCCATATAATCCATAGGATCATGTGAAAAGAAATGTCGTGTGTCTTCTTTTCCCAGTGTATAGCCTGCTCGTATGACTGCTTTTTCTATAGCAGGCAGATCAAAGGCCCCTTCATATTCTATTTCCCCGAGACCCTTTTTGTGATGGATTCGCACATGACGGACTCCGTAGACAATGCCGATTTCTTTTTCAAGTAGTATCTCACAGGAACGACAGTGCATTCCTTTTATGTTGATTGTAGTTTTTTGTGTCATTGGTATGCGATTATTTCAAGATTATGTCAGTGATAATACAAGACGCTGATAAAGCGAACGAAAAAGAGAACACTATACCTCTATGAGGGGCTGTATTCAAAAAGAGAAAGCCAGGATTGTATCCATATTGCAAAAGAGAGAGTTCCTATGGTGGCCAGAAAATGCTGCGATCGTCGATATCCGATCGGAGACACGTATTCTTTTTGTAAGAATCGATAATGTATCCATAGATATGCGCATATAAAAACAATGCCTAAGAAACTAAAAAAAGTAGTGGGTGGAACGTTAGAAAATGATTGCAACGTCGATATATGGGCCATGGCCATAGAGCTTGCATTTCCCGTACAAGCAAAATCAAAAAACGCAACGATAGGACAGGTCGTTCCTGAAGACCCTCCATTGTGGTGGTTTACGTGCTCCATAGGAATAAACCCAAAAAGAAGTATTCCAGCGAAAGCAATCATAATAAGTGAGGCGATATATTTCATATTATTTTCTACCAACAAGCGAAAAGACACGCATCATTTCGCTCGTGGCGGTTACTTCTTCACCGTGTTTCATTTGATGTGAAAGATGTGTCAAAAGATGGTTTTCGAGAATAAGATCACGGACCGCCCCAAGCGCCTCACGAATAGCTTCGGTCTGAGTAATAATATCTATGCAATGTTTTTCATCTTCAATCATTTTCTCGAGACCTTTGATTTGGCCATTGATGATTTTTATGCGGTGAATGGCTTTATTTTTTATCTCTATTTTCATAGTAATTAGTATACCCCCAGGGGGTATACTGTCAATAGGAGTCTCAAAGCAGTAGAGGATTACGGTACTATTGACTTAGTATAATAAAGGTGTTATCATATATACGGATGAAAATCCCGAAAATCAACAAGGAGTGCGCAGGCTGCATTGCAGTCTGCGTGATCCTCCTGGCTGTGGAAGCCGCCTTTCTCTGGTCGGCCCTACCCGGCGGAACACTCAACCGCACGATCATGAAGTGCATCAAGCCGACCCCCGTCGTTCGAGGGGTCGGTCTTTTTTTATCTCTTTTTATTTTTACCCCCCCCTATTCACACGCCCTTCCTTTGCGCATATCCTATCCTATATAGTGAAATTTTTGACGTCGTAGAGAGAAGCATCGTCTTCGGCGGCGATTTTTTCTTGCTTTGAGCGATCGTCGAGTGGGGCTTCAAGTGCTGTCTCGGGCGCACCTTCGACAATGTCTTTTGTCTCAGTGACGGAAACGGTCGAAGCGATTTGAGGCGCAGCAGGAGTAAGAGTTGCACTCTGCCCTCCCTCTACGGTTGTATCGATAACATTTGAAGCCACGGTCGCCGCCGGCAAAGGTGCGGCATCGGTCGCAATGGCCTCCACTTTGCCCGCCTCCACAGCAGCCACTGTCTGTTCCTGCTGCACCAAATCAGAGACAACCTCTTTGACGGTAAGCGGCGTGGCATTTGAAAGAGAGACGGCGGCAGAACGAGTGGCATCGCTTGGACGCAATACCTCCATTCCTTCTGGTGTTGCCGCTTGACGTTCAAGCATATTGTAGCCAAGACCAACGGCCTTCGCGCCAACTTGCCCTGGCCCACCCACCGAGCGCGCGCCAATATGATTGCCGGTCATGAGCTCAAGCAAATTATGTAAATCACTCGGAGAGAAGAAATCAATAGTAATCTTGCCGCCGGCCACTGCATCGCCGCGGCGCTCAATATGCACTCGCGTACCAAGTGATTCGCGGAAGCGCTCCTCAATGGCCAAAATCTCTGGATCAACGCTTTGATTCTTTTTGCGCACACGATCAACGGCCACCTTACGGGCAATCATTTCCGCTTCACGCACGGTGAGCTTTTTGAGAAGGATTTCCTTAAAAAGTACGTTCTGCTCATCGGGGCGATCAGAGAGCATAAGGAGCGGGCGCGTATGACCCTCAGAGATGCGACCCTGCGAAAGAGCGTCCAAAATGTCGGGCGGCAAAGCGAGGAGGCGCAAGCTATTGGTCACGTACTCACGACTCTTTCCCATTTTCTGGGCAATCTGCGTGTGCTTGAAGCCGAATTCGGTGACCAGACGCTCAAAGGCACGCGCCCGATCAACAGCATTCAAATCTTCGCGCTGCAAGTTTTCGATAATGGCAAGCTCAAGCTTGGTGCGATCATCGTCCTCAGATTGGCGAATAAGTGCAGGCACCTGCGTCAGGCCGGCCAGTTTTGAGGCACGCAAACGGCGCTCACCGGAAATGAGCTCGTATTCTGTGGTGAGCCCCTTCCCCTCCTCGATAATTTCACGGCGGGTGACGACGAGCGGCTGCAAGACACCGTACATGCGAATAGACTCAGAGAGATCGCGAAGGCGCAAATCATCGAACTCTTTGCGGGGCTGAAATGGATTCGGTTTTATTTTATCGACATCAATCCAGAAAATGGAATCGCGGAAGAACTGCGAAGGAAGCGGCATTTTTTCGCCTTGTTGATCGTTATGCATGCGGCCATTTTAGCATTTTTAAAAAATGTCGCATGGGGAGAATGCGCCGCAGCCCTTCTTTTACGAGAAAGGCTCTATGGCGCCAATGCGGCACTGGTAATACGGCCTTGCCCTCCTTCCATTTGCGAAATCGCCCATTTTCTCGTACTATGAATGCGCGCCGAAGTGGCGGAATTGGTAGACGCACACGACTCAAAATCGTGCGGGGAAACCCATGAGAGTTCAATTCTCTCCTTCGGCACTCCAAAATACTCATGGCCACCTTTGGGTGGTCATGAGTATTATTCGTAGAGGTGATAAAAATGTGTGACTTGGTGTTTTACTTCTCTCAATTTATCTTCTGAGACTTTATATATGCGACGAAAGAACCTCTTTTGCGAGACAACCCTCATCTGGTGTATGCACAATGAGACTGGTCGGGTATTAAACAGAAAAGGAATGTATCCCGCTCTATCGTGAGTTTTTGAGCTCATGGGTATAACAAGAGCAAGATTTGTGCCGATGGTATCCACAATAAGTGCAGGACGTGAAAAAATTGACCCCTTCCCATCTATCTCACTACCAACATTAACCCCACAAAACATCCACCTTATTTCTCCTGGTCTTACTGTTGATTTTTGCTCTTTATTATTTATTTCTTTTTTGATGCAATTCCATGCATCATGATTTTTTACATACATATAAAACTAGCTCAATTGATATTGAACAAGAACACTATCCGAGAAAACATTTGCGAACCTCCGCTAAGAGGTCCGCGGACGCCTGACGGCGACGGTGTATATATGATACTGCATATTCAACACCTATGTCAAAATCTTTATTTCTATTTCATAAAAAATTCATAACCTCACACACGAGCTTGCGGATAGTGTGTATCATGCTAAAGTGCCGATATGCACAAGAAAATCACCGCTTACATTTTGTGCGGCCCAACTGCCGTGGGCAAAAGCGATGCGGCAGTCGCCCTCGCTGAGGCCCTTTCTCGCGGAATGGATTTTGACGGTGCCCCGCTCCCAGCCGGCGCACCCAATGCAGCTGAAATTATTTCGGCTGATTCACGCCAAGTCTATCGCGGCCTTGATGTCGGTTCAGGCAAAATCACCACCGAAGAAATGCATGGCATTCCGCATCATCTGCTCGACGTAGCCGATCCGCATGAGACCTATACCGCAGGCCGCTTTGCACAAGAAGCATATGCGGCGCTCAAAGATATAGCAGCACGCGGCAAGACACCGATTATTGTCGGTGGCTCTGGTTTTTATATTGAAGCACTTGAGCGCAAAGCTCTCGGATTGCCCGATCTTCCTGATGTGCCAGCCAATCCGGATCTGCGCGCCGAGCTTGCCGAGCAAAGCACCGAGACTCTCGCCGCTCTCTTGAAAGAGCTTGATCCGCGACGCCATGCGGACATTGATATTCATAATAAAGTGCGATTGGTGCGTGCTATTGAAATTGCTCGTGCCCGCGGTAGCGTGCCGCCACGTGATGAACAGGTAAATGGGAATACGCCGGCACCAACATCATCATGGCATTTTATAAAAATTGGTCTCGACGCCGACGATGCAACCTTGCGAGAGCGCATTCATGCGCGTTTGATACGTCGCATGCCTGCCATTATCGATGAGGTGCGTGCTCTCCAGAGTGGCCCTCGCCCTCTTCCCCTTTCGCGCCTTATTGAGCTCGGTCTTGAATATCGTTATGTTGGTGAATATCTTGCGGGCGCGCACAATGAAGCTGCCTTAGAAAAAATGACTGCGGCGCTGGAGCTAGCGATTTGGCACTTTGCCAAGCGTCAGAGGACGTGGTTTAAGCGGGATACGGAGGTGAGGTGGGTAAGGAGGTAGCACAGCATATTTCCCAGAGAGGATTATATTTGACTTTTTTAACCCGCCTAATATCATTTATGCATTCAGACGAAAAGGGATCCAAACGGCTAATTACCTAGGGAGCCCTTTTCTTTTTCTCTATTTTTTAGACCTCTATACAAATTGACTTTGATTTTTTTATAAATTTTCTAAAGGATAAACATCGAGCGCAACTTCTTCGTATGGATGCACTTCTTTAATAGCCCTAATAACATCCTGTAGTTTGCTTCGTTCAACAACTGTTTCAATTCTTTCTTCAGCAACTTCTTCAAGTCTACCAGCTTCACCAATGTGTGGATTTGCCTTCTCGTTTGGCCTAAACCTTCCAATTCCTTTTGTTGAGAAAGTGCAGAAATCATAATTACCAATTTTTCCTGCACCAGCTTTGCCCATAGCCTCACGTACGACACTGGTGTGGGTCTCTGGAACAAAAATAACAAGTTTTACATTTTCTGAATTCATAACTAATTAATTTAGATAATTTGTTTCTAGCGCTTTTTTCCATAAATATCTCTGAGATGATAGATTTATATATAATTCAACATCCTTTTTTGGAATCCATTTAAAAATATGTGGTAAATCAGCTGTATGGACTTGTTTTTGTTCAGTGTTTTTTAATTTTAAAAGAAAGCCTGTTGTATTTGCAATTCTATTTTGATTTTTATGAGTTGCAAAATATGCCGATCGAATCCTTCCTAAATTAGTGAGAAATTCAAGATTAAGATATCCTGTTTCTTCCTCGACTTCTCTTTTTGCAGTTACTTCAGGATCTTCACCATCTTCAACTCCGCCAATTATAAATGTTTTCCATCCAAATTTTTCCCAATCAAGACAAAGGATTTCGTTTGTTTCTGGATTCCACAAAATGGCATTTACAGTCTCCCTTTCTATTATTGGAAGCCCTGGATGAAGCTTTGAACTCTCATCTTCAAAATATGGAATTTCTTCTTTCATAATAATCATATTAACAAAAAACCACCGATTTGTATCGGCAACTTTTTGTTCCAAATATTGCTTTACTTTCTTAAGGAATCGGTCACGAATCATTGCGGGGGATGAAGGAATCGAACCTTCGTCGCTCGTTTTGGAGACGAGTGTGCTGCCACTGTACCAATCCCCCGTGCGATGTGCGCTACCACTATATCGTATTGCATGCATCTTGGAAAGAAAAATGATATTCGCGGGCGCTCTCGGCCAATTTTGACCCTCATATACCCTCATTTGTAGCACAATAAAAGCGCTCTTTTTGGCGCTTCTACTGTGCGGGCACGGACTGCAGCGAAAAAGCGAGCTACTTCTTGGCTTCCTTGAAGGTGACGTGCTTGCGAAGGGTCTTGCTGTACTTGCGGAGTTCAATCTTCTTCTCCACTTTCTTCTTATTCTTGCGGCTCCAATAGACTTCGCCCGTCTCCTTGTTTTTGAGTTGTATCAATCGATCTTGTGACATGGGGATATTTATAGCATATTGCGGAAAAGTGGGCAATAGATCCAGATAAGACAGAGCCCGATCGTTGTGCGACCGGGCTTGTGCAGGCGCCCTTGTGAGGAGGGGCCTAACCGACGGAGACAGGTGCCGTTGCGGACGGCACATGGGTGCGACTGAACGGAACAATCCACCCCTGCAAAGGAGGTGGGCCCTCCGTAGAGGCGTTGCCCTCAGCCATTCGGACTTCAAGGGTGGTAGTACCACACAAGCCCCAACGTTCCACGACCTTGTTGACACCACGGAGGTTTCCGACGGGAACTCCCATACCGTAAGGTATGGATGGCAGGCGGTTAGCAGTCATAGTTGTAGGGGGTTAACCAAGACCGACCTTCCTCCTGTATTCTTTCACACTGCACTCGGCACGACTAGTGGATAGATTTTTATGAACATTTTTTATTTGATATAATACAGAGACACCTGAGTATCACCATGAGAAGATATGCATTTATAGATGTTCAAAATACAGCAAGTACCACCCAAAATATGCTTGGTTTTCTTGTCGATTGGACGAGGCTCGCTGAGTATCTAAAATAAGAAATCGTGCACAGAAATTCTCTTTTATACAGGTATAGAAAATGGTGATGTAGAGACAGCCAAAGAATTTGATTCTGTATCAAAAATTCCTGGCTGTATTGTGAGAAGCAAAACTACTTTTGCGTATAAAAATAAAGATAAAACGATTGCATTGAACTGCATTCAGTGCGGGCAAGAAAATATCCATACGATTGATATGGGGTATAGGAAAAAATCAAATTGCGATGTTGAATTATCGGTTGATGTAATGGAACGAGCTTCAAAAGATGCTGAATTTTTACTTTTCACAGGAGATGGAGATTTTGAGTACCTTATTCGTAAAGCGTTAGAGAAAAAAGTGCAGAGAGTGTATCTGTACGCCTATGCAGGAAAATATATTCGCTCAGGAATGACCGTATCAAGTTATTCCACAAAATTGCGAGCGCTTGTTGACGAAAAAAGAACAGAGGTTTTCTATACATCCTTAAAAGACATAGCCGGTAGTATCAAAAAGGATATACAAAAATAGATATGAAAAAGCCCCGCTTGCGCGTGGCTTTTTCGAATGACTCCCACAGTATAGCCTCTTTTGAGGAAAAAGCAACCCCACCCCTGCCTATTTATCGGCAGCTATTTATCGGCGGCCAAAGAAAGCACACCCTTCCCTTCAAATTCTGGATAGAGGCCTTTGCCATGAATAAGGCGGGAAAAACACTCCGCTTCAAGACGGGCACCGCGAATGCCGACATGAGGCTTCTCCTCAGGTGGCAAGCCAAGGTATCCGAGAATAACATCGAGCGAAAGCGCCGAATGATTCTTATTTATAGGAATAGCGCGCCCAGCTTGCAATAAGCCGGCATAAGCAACGGAGTGAAGATCGATGACGCGCTGAGCGAAGCGCCATTCAATATGTGCGTGTGTGGCGGCATTTTTTAGAAAATCGCGATCGAAGGCAACATTTTGTCCGGCAAAGGTTTGGTCACCTTTTGTTTCCCCTACCCAAGCAATAAAAGCGGTGACCATGTCAGCTTCAGTAATTTTCGCAGGATCGTGGATTTGCGTTTCAGTAAAACCATTGACGGCGAGTGCTTCAGGGTGCACGTGCGCGCCATCGCGCAAGCGACATTCCATATAAAATTCACGCTTTGGATCTGCAAAATCAACGGCGCCAATAGAAAGCAAGCCATCGTGAGATGGATCGACACCGGATGTCTCAACATCGACAACAATCATATGAAGATTATAATACCAACATGACCATTCCGCCACGTCCCTACCATGCAAAAAAGAGCCTTCGCCGCACCTTGTCTGCCCTCTATGCCCGCATAGCGCTTCGTTTTATTCATGAACCTCAGCAATGTGCCCGGATCTACATCTCTCGCAGTGCCATTCTTCATAATATAAAGGCCTTTCATGAGCTGCTTTCCGAGCGCGCCGATAGTAGAGCCGCAGATAACGTCGCACACAGTGATGCGGGTGCTGTCCGTCTTGCCCCTGTCTTGAAGAGTAATGCATATGGGCATGGCCTTGTGCAGGTAGTTACTATCATCGAAGATGCCGCCCGCGAGGGTCTTATAGCCACGCCGCCATTTGTGGTGGTCGATTCTTTTTTTGAAGCGCTGGCGGTGCGTCGAGCAGGCATTCGCTTGCCGCTCCATATCATTGGGCACACTGCCCTCTCGGATATTTTTCATAATGCTCTGACGGCGCGCATTTTGGGATCGATTAGTTTTACCGTGCTCAGTCTTGAAGAATTGAAGCGCCTCTGTGCGGAGATCAATAAGCGCACACCACGGCACGAAGGTTCAGATGGACGTACCGCAGAAAGCAGTAGAGGAAATGTGCGCTCTTCATTGCCGCATTTTCATATAAAAATTGATACGGGCATGCATCGACAAGGTATTGCTTTTGATGAAATACCGCAGGCCATAGAGCTGGTGCGGGCGACGCCTGGTTTTGTGCTCGAAGGCCTCTGTTCGCATTTTGCTGAGGCGGATAGCGCGCATACGACCAAGATGGAGCAGCAGATTGCGACCTGGAATGCAGCGGTGATGAAGTGGCAGGCTGCGGTGCCGGGCATTACCCATCTTCACACTGCCAATACGCCGGGCATATGGCATGTGGCCAAAGCGCCTCTGCAGCCCATCTGCAATGTGGCGCGCCTTGGTTTTGGTCTCTATGGATTTTTTGAAAATGAAAATGCCCTGGCCCATGAGCATCCACTCGACCTGTCACTTGCTTTGACTATGAAGGCTATTGTGACCGGCGTGCGTCAAGTAAAAGCGGGCGAAACGGTCGGCTATGGCGGCACGTTTATTACGCCGCGCCCCATGACACTTGCCACTATTCCCCTCGGCTACCATGAGGGCATTGACCGCCGCCTCTCCAATAAAGGGTTTGTGGGTGTGGTGCTCGAACCACAAGGTGCCGCAATAGAGGTGCCGTGCCCCATCGTCGGCCGTGTGAGCATGAATCTCACCACCATTGACCTTAGTGATGCCCTGAGGGTGGCCGAAGAAAAGGGCTATGCCCTGCCTGGCCTTGGCACGCATGTGATCGTCATATCGACCGATCGCCATGCACCACATAGCGTGGCAAGCATGGCTGCCTCTATGGGCACCACTCAATACGAAATCACCGCCCACCTTTCCGCCAATATAAAAAGAGAGGTGGTGGAGTAATTATTTGTAAGTTAAATGAAATTCTTTACACACTGGTATGAAAAAAGCGCAGCGCAGGCTGCCCTTTTTTCATATTGTGCGTAGGGAAGGATTCGGTCCTTACAGGACCTGTACAGCCTTCGTATGCGCTCAGAGAGCGCTCCTCGCGCATATACTCAGGCTTTTCGAATCATTCCCCGCGAGCGAAGCAGTTCGCTCGCTCTACGCCCAGACAAAAATGGCACCTTGCAGGTGCTCATTTTTATTACTGTGCGTAGGGAAGGATTCGAACCTTCGTAGCCCATAGGGCGACAGATTTACAGTCTGTTGCG
>CAZKGX010000006.1:19644-20889 GCA_964552645.1 uncultured Candidatus Saccharibacteria bacterium | reverse complement strand
TGCGGCTTCGGTCGCACAGGGTGGTAAAGTTGACCTCCATCGGCCCCAGGCGCACGCTTGGGGCCTTTCCCTTTTATGTTATAATCGAAAAATGAATATGAAGTCGTCAAAAGGAAAAGAGGAAGTGCTTGCGCGTGCCCCGCTTTCAACTGAAAGCTATAAGGGAGTGCGTGATTTTTATCCGCAAGATATGGCCGTACAGAACTACATCTTTGGAGTGTGGCGCGATGTGTGCCGCTCTTTTGGCTATGAAGAATACAATGCCTCCCTCCTTGAATCAGCCGAACTTTATCGCGCCAAGTCGGGCGATGAAATCGTAAATGAACAAACCTATACCTTCATCGATCGTGGAGATCGCGAAGTGACCCTTCGCCCTGAGATGACACCGACCGTCGCCCGCATGGTGGCCGCCCGAAAGCGCGAGCTCGTCTTTCCTTTGCGCTGGTTTAGCATGCCGAATCTCTTTCGCTATGAAAAGCCGCAACGTGGCCGCCTGCGCGAGCACTGGCAGCTCAATGTCGATATGTTTGGCGTGCGCACGCTCGACGCTGAAATCGAGATTATTTCCCTCGCTTCCGCTATGATGCATCGCTTTGGCCTCAAGGATGCGCAGTTTGAAATCCGCCTCAATAGCCGCCGTATTATTAATTATATTTTAAATGAGACGCTGGCACTTCCTCCTGATGCAGCGCATCGCCTCGGCAAGCTTATCGACCGCAAAGAAAAAATGCCTGCCAGCGAATTCGAAGATCTGGTCAATGAAATTGTTGGCAGCGCCGAAAAGACACGTCGCGCCCTGGCACTCCTTGCAAGCCGCAATCTTGCTGAGCTTGCAAATGAAATGGGTCAGACCGAAGGCTCGATGATTGGCATTGATGATATGCAGACGCTTCTTGCCGAGCTTGAGCGCGTGGGCATTACCAATGCCGTCTTTGATCAGACGCTCATGCGTGGTTTCGACTACTATACGGGCACAGTCTTTGAGGTCTTCGATAAGAATCCGGAAAATCGCCGCTCACTCTTTGGTGGCGGACGCTACGATGATTTGCTCAGTATTTTTGGACAAGAGCCGGTGCCGGCTTTTGGTTTTGGTATGGGTGATGTGACCATTCGCGATGTGCTCGATACATACAAGCTCCTCCCTGCTTTTGCGGCCCCTGCCGATATTGCTCTTTGTGTTGCGGATAGCGCCGCTGCTGGTTTTACCCGCGATCTTGCTGAAACGCTGCGCGACGGAGGCCTGCG
>CAZKGX010000006.1:17421-19634 GCA_964552645.1 uncultured Candidatus Saccharibacteria bacterium | reverse complement strand
TGCGTGCTGTCATAGACTATAGCGGTAAGCGCGTTGGCGAACAGATCAAGGCGGCCGATAAGCGCAAAATTCCTCTCATTATCTGCATTGGTGGCGATGAAGTCTGCACCGGCACCCTCAAGGTAAAGCGCCTCGCCGATGCCAAAGAAATGCCCGCCACTGACGAAACAGTCATTGCTGTGGCGCGGGAATTGCTGAAGCAATAGAAGCCGCGCATCGCCTCGTTTCGCCTCGCACGTGTCTGGCCCCGCATTTTTCTCGTCTGACTTACATACTTACATACCTACATACTTACATACTTTCTCTATGAACTATCTCGTCTTCGACATCGAAACCCGCAACTTCTTTGATGATGTGGGCAGCAATGATCCGGCCGACCTCGATATTGCAGTGCTCTGCGCCTATGATTCGGCTAGCGACAGTTTCTCGAGCTATTTTGTGGAGGATTTGCCGAAGCTCTGGCCGCTTATTGAACGTGCCGATGCGCTCATTACCTACAATGGCAATCACTTTGACTTGCCGCTCCTTGGCAAATACTATGCCGGCGACCTCAGCAAGATTCGCAGCATTGACCTTTTGGTTGAAGTCCGCAATGTGCTTGGCCGTCGCCTCAAGCTCGATAGCATTGCCGAAGCCACCCTTGGCCGCAACAAAACCGCCCATGGCTCAGAGGCTATAAATTTCTGGAAAGAAGGTAAGCTCGACCAGTTGGTGAGCTACTGTACTGAAGACGTGCGCATCACCCGCGACATTTTCCTCCACGCCCTCGAAAAAGGCGTGCTCCGCTACAAAGATGCCGGCGTTTTGAAAGACATAAAAATCGATGCAAGCAGCTGGAAAAAGAAAAACGAAGCGGCGCTGACATTCACGCTGCCGTTTTAGTAACATATTGACACATGGGAACCATCTGCTAGAATAGGCATATCACCACGAAAAAGCTCCTTCAGAGGTTGGTCTCTGCGGGGCCTTTTTTATTTATGTGGTTTTTTATATTCAATCTTATTTCTTGCCTGCTCAAGGAATACTATGAATTTTTGTGTAGCTGTATTTAGCTGATTTAATAATGCAGAATACTTATTCTTATCGGGTACAATGACTGAACCTAATTTATTATTTTCCTTAAGATATTTTGCGAGGCAGAAAAAATCACCGTCACCAGAGACCAGTATAGCTTTATCAAAATACCTATACTCAATCATAGCGTGTAAAACCAGCTCGGCATCACAATTCCCTTTTGTGGAGTGGTTTTTATAGATGAGTGTTGGTTTAAAAACCAGTATATATCCAATTTTCTTTAATTTATTATATACGTGCTTATTGGCTTCTATGTAGCCTATAAATATGTACGATCTTTCTACCTTGTATTTCTCTTTTAAATATAAGAAAAAACGCTCGAAATCAATTCTCCAGCCTTGATTTTTTATACTCAAATATACATTCTGGCTATCAATGAATGCGTATATATGTTGGCTTATATTATTTTTATGATTCTGCACACTACAATTTTATCAAAATGATGTAATGCAAAAAAATAATTTTTATGTTGTACTAAGAAAACCATCACAACGCCTCCCCTCTCACATATTGCCTGCCCCTCGCCTGCTGGCGCGGACTTGAATCGGAACAAAGAAGAACTGCTTCGGGAGACATGAGGAACCACTCTATTCCTTCATTTCCAAATACCACATCAGTCGCTGTATACGGCAATGGTTTTGTCACCATAAAGAATGATTGCTTCGTCGGCTGACTGAAACTCTGAATGGCTGCCGAAAAAACGATATCCTCTTTTTTAATAGCAATACCAAACTCTTCCTGCACTTCACGCTGAAAGGTTTCAAAAGGTGATTCATTTCCCTCTCGACCGCCGCCGGGCAAATCGAGGCAGAGTGGTGCCTCTTTTGTCTTTGTATCACGACGATACACCAGTATGTGCTCGCCCAAAAAGACCAATCCCTTGGCACCATTAAAATCTCTTGGAGTAAAAGTATCGGGATGCATTTTATAGTGTCGCCAGCACAACAATCACCACTGCCAGCGCCACACGATACCAGATAAAGACATTCATAGAATGATGGCGCAAATAGCGCATAAGGACAGAGATAGAGATAAGGCCGACACAAAAAGCAAAGAGGGCGCCAACACCAAGCGGCCATGCAATATCACCAATGGCCACTGCCCCACTCTTCATGAGACCAACAAGTTCCAAGAGTTTT
>CAZKGX010000006.1:5367-17411 GCA_964552645.1 uncultured Candidatus Saccharibacteria bacterium | reverse complement strand
GCTTCGCTGCGCGACAGACCAAGGAGGAGGCCGCCAGAAATGGTGGCACCTGAGCGTGAAATGCCGGGCACCAGAGCAAGCATTTGATAGAGGCCGATAGTGAGACCTTTTTTCCATGTCACGGCCATGCTTTCGGTGGCAGCAGCATCAGCTGCGGCATCGGCGGTGGCGCGAGAAATACCCGGCATGATTGCTGCGTGCGCGGCGCGTTTTGCATAGGATCGCTCGGCCGTATACATAAGAGCTGAGCCGGCCAAAAGAGCAAATGCCACAATGAGCGGCTCGCGGAAAAAGCCTTCCATGAGCGGCTCGAGCAAGAGACCAGCAATGACAGCAGGAATGGTACCGACGATGAGCGCTGCTACCATGGCACGGTCAGCAGGCAGTGTCACTCCATCACCCACCTTGAGGGTCCATTTGAAAAAAGTGACCACCAGCGCCCATATATCCTTCCAAAAATAAAGAATGACGCCCAAAATAGCAGCGAGCTGCAAGACCGCATCAAAGGCCAAGGCATTGTGCTCCAAAAAGAGCGTGGCCGCGCCCAAATAGTGCTCAATGAGCCCGCGCACAATAATAAGGTGCCCCGATGAAGAGACGGGCACAAACTCAGTTGCACCCTCCACAAAGCCGAGGAGTGCGCCGGCAATTGCATTCACAAAATTCACCATATTCTGGGATTATAGCATATATGGCGCCGCCTTCGCATATGGTATACTTTTGGGGCACTAGCAGACATTGAGCGCGATTGTTTTCATTTTTATTTCATTTTTTGTTTATTATTTATTCATAATTATTTTAAAAAATGCCCCCGCATCAGCATCCGCACCAGCACCCACACGAACACGATCATGAGCATCCACACGGCCACGCTCATCCCCCGCATCATCCACCAGAGCCGCCAATGCCTGCCGACCGCCCACAGCCACCACACCACGATGGCCCACACTCACCTGAGCATCCATTTGCACACCCTGAATTTGCCCGCCCAAGCGGCATAGCAAAATGGCTCAACATGCCGGTTGCTATCATCATTGCTGCTATCATTATCGGTGGCGCTATGCTTATATCAGGCCGCGGCACTACCTATACCGTACCGAAAGCAAAAATCGCCACCGTCCTTATCCCTGCGCCGACCGTCGACGATCGCCGCCTTGGCAATCCCGATTCTCCTGTCACCATCGTCGAATATTCAGATACGGAATGTCCTTACTGCAAGGTGTTCCAGCAGACCATGCATGATCTCATCGATTCATATGGCAAGGACGGCACGGTGTCTTGGGTCTATCGCCATTTCCCTTTGTATAAGCCGGGCCCTGACGGTCGTTCCCTTCACTCGAGAGCTGGCAAAGAAGCAGAGGCTTCAGAATGTGCCTTTGAGCTCGGCGGCATGAGCGGCTTCTGGAAATACCTTGATCAGGTCTATAGCATCACCAATTCAAATAATAGTCTCGATCCTGCCCAGCTCTATGTCATTGCAAAAAACCTCGGTTTCGATAGCACTGCATTCCGTAGCTGCCTCGATTCTGACCGTTATGCAGAGCGCATTAGCAAGGCATTTGAGGATGCTGTTGCCGCAGGTGGCACAGGCACTCCGTATGTGGCATTGATTGCAAAAAAGAAAATCACCTCCCGCACGCAGTCAAAGATCTATGAAGCCATCACTGAAGCTATTCGCAAAGAGAATCCGAATGCAATGCTTCCGGCAGACTTCTTCACCTTCGACCAGGACGGCCATAAGATTGTTTGGAGCGGCGCCCTGCCTCTTGATATGTTGAAGTTGGTCATTGACCATGTGAAGTAGTGTGGAAAGTAAAGGGTAAGCATAGCTTCTTCCGGCTGCACTCAGATGTTGTGTCTGCAAGCAGCCACACATCCATCGTTTGCCGTAATAAAAAGGAAAAGGTAAAAAGTCAGAACGAGAGAAGAAAAGAAAAAGAGAGGAGAAAGTGAAGATTGGTTTTATTTACAAAAAACGGCTTTATAAGGCCGTTTTTTGTATTATATATACACAACCCATCTCTCTTGAAGGGCTATTGACATAATTAATGGATATGGTAGGATATACGAGTCGAAGGTCGGTTCCTCGGGAACACCTCGACGTAGCGCGGCTCGATCGGCAAAGCCCAAGGGGGTAATGCGGATAGCCGCTGGTAGGAAAACTAAGAGGTAAAAAGAGAAGAGGTTGCGAGATTTTACGTCACACCCCTCGCAATCGACTGTGCCGCTGTTCGGCGCTTCTCCCGGGTGGTGACTACTCGGAATGATTCTTGTGCGATTGTGGAGGCTCAAAGCACAAAGAACTTTCTGGGGATAGTTTTTCTTTCAGGTCCAGCCTCCCATGCGACAGGTGCGCGTGGGGATGTAGCAGCGGCATACCCTAAACAAGCTGCGCATCAGACGGGCGGGCGTACTCGAGACGCAAGCCCAACACCTCATTCATAGGCCCGGGGGCAACCCCGGGCCTTTTTTATTTCTCTTCTTTACACACACCCTGCCTACCTTTTACTTTTTACTTTATCTGATCCAGCCCACCCTCTTTGCCAGCATGCAATGTTCGCAGGCAGCATCCTTACATGGTGTATTCCAAAATGACAAATTGGCTATGTTTTGTATAAGCGGAATAAGCTCGGCGTGCAGTTTCCGCACATCATCATCGGACACGGCGAGCAACTCTGTGGGCACTTTTGTCTTTGTCGTTTCTTTGGCCTCATAATGCTCCACAAACTCAATAATGACCTCGCGCGGCACGGCGGCATGTTCATCGTGGAGACCAATGAGCATGCGATAAAACACAGCCTGGCGCCAAATATTGCCATCGCTCGTCTTGGTGGTGCCGAGAATATCGCCGCGAGTATGGCGCTTGCCCGTTTTATAATCCGTCACTTGCACCGCACCATCTGTATAGGTGTCGAGACGGTCGATAACACCGTTGCTGGGCACGATGCCAAGGTCAGGCACATTGAGCTCTGCATTGAGGCGCATTTCAGTACGAAAAGTGGGACGCTCGCGCGACGGCAAAGCATTGAGCGTGTGCATGCGGGCACGTATATATGCCTCGAGCGCTGCCTTCCCTTTTATCAAAGCAGCTTCATAGCGTTCATTGCCAAGCGGCGCTTTTGCAAGAGCATGCTCAAATTGGGCAATAATATCGGCGGGCAGCGGCGGCTCATCACGTTCTTTTTGCCAATAGGCATGCATGGTGCTGTACATATATTCGAGAGCGGCGTGCATGGCCGTACCATAGAGTTGATGCGGCTCTTTTACTTGCGGCAAGCGAATAAGGTTTTGGAAAAAGAAGCGCCATGGACAGGTAATAAAATTATTAATGGCCGAAATGGACAAGCCGCGCTCAGCCAGTGTGCCCTGCACAAAAGCGCGCATTGCCGGTGTGGGCAAAAGAGGGGCATTCCCTATTGCTGCTTCGTCTTTTGCATCTGCGCCCGCATGTGCGCCCATAGGTGCGCCCTGCATTTTATTTTCCTTCTTCTTATGCACATCTTTCTCGCGCCATGCATGCACACTTGTATCGTCGTGATAGATGAGGGTCGGATCAATTTCCCCAATAAAGCGCGACGGCTCAAGCGGCTTCCCCTCTTTTTCGGTGCGATATGAAATGTGGACCGTCTGGCGCGCTCGCGTCAGGGCCACATAAAAGAGGCGGCGCTCATCGGCAATACGAGGATCTTCGGTTTCGGCGGCATCGGCACCCTCACCACCATCGGCAGCATTGGCACCTCCATCTTCCATGCCAGGAATGTGCCCAGGATCATGCGGCGACGTCGGCAATGCAAAATAGCGCGGCCGCCCATGCCCGTCCCATTCTTTATCATTTGCCCCCACAATATAGACCTCATCAAATTCCAAACCCTTGGCACGATGCGCGGTCATAATATGAATGCGCCCGCCATCGGTGACAGCAGCATGCGAGACCTTGAGACCGATTTCATGCGCAGCCAAGCGCTCAATATGCTCCAGAAAATCTCTGAGGTTGGCGCGGCGACTGCGCATAGTAATGCGCTCCGCCTCCTCTATAAGCACGCTCAGAGCAGCCAATTTCAAAGCCGCATCAGCTGGACTGTATTCGGCCAGCACTTTCGGGAGAATGCCGCATTCATTCTTGATACGCTCAAGCACTTCAATAAGAGGATCTTCGACAGCGGCCTTGGCCCAAAGCGAAAGATTGCGATAGAGCGAGGTGGCTGCAGCAAGCGATTCACCAGCACCAGCGGCTTTTATATGAAGCGGCGCGCGTATCACATCGTACAGAGAGAGGCGCTCCCTATCAGCGTATTGGTGCAATTTCCACGCATCAAGTGTGGCGACACCCGAAAGTGGCAAAAGAAGAAGGTGCGACAGAGGCACCGGATCACCAAAATGCGCCACAGCGCGCACAATATCCATAAATTGCGCCATGGTATGATCGTCAAAAAAATCACTATCAACATGGAGGGCATGCGGTATATGCAAGGTCCGGATAATGCGAGCCATGGCCATTGCTTCACGATTGGAACGGACAAGCACAGCAATCTCATCGGCCTCCGCCCCTCGCTCGCCGAGAGCGCGCTCTATTTCGGCGGCCACAAAGTGCCGCTCCTCTTCGGCACTTTGCAAAGAGGTAAGGTGAATAGAGGGGCGGCCCTCATTGTCCGCGGCGCCCTGCCCTGCCTGCTTCTCCCATGTTTGCCCGGCTGCTTTGAGGCGCGCGCGCAGCATAGGGTCTGGCGCCGGATTATGCGCAATGACTGCATGCGCCCCATCGAGAATAGTCTGATGCGAGCGATAATTGTCAGTCAGCGTAATAATCTCCGCCGTCGGGAAGCGTCGCTTGAAGTACATAAAGTTGTCGAGCGAAGCACCCTGAAAACGGAAAATGGCCTGCTTTTCATCGCCCACAATAAACAGATTCGGCCTATCAAAAAATCCGGACACGAGCTCGAGGAGCTGATTTTGCGAAGCATTGGCATCTTGATGCTCATCGGCCAAAATGTACTGATATTTTTCCTGAATAGTCATGAGCATTTCTTCATTTTCAGAGAGTGCGCGCACGGCTTCATTGATCATATCTTCAAAATCATACAGGTGGCGCTTGGCGAGTGCAGTCTCATATGCGGCATAGACATGCGCAAGCTCAGTGGTGGCCTTTATTTTTTCTTGAAGGGTTGCATATTTTCCCTTCATCTTTCCGTCATATTTTCCGCTGGTATGGAGCAGATCAGGAATGTCATCAAAATTGGCCTGCATTTTTTTAATAAAACTGGCGAGCATATCGGGCAGCACTCCCTCGCGCTTGCACTCAGAAATAGCGCTGGCCAATGGCTTCACATAAAACTGCGGATTGCCAAAGGGTTTTATTTTTTCAAAAGGATGCGCCTCAAGAATACCCTCTATGATTTCGAGGCGATCAATGTCGGTCGCTGCACTGCCGCCGATGATGCGCGGAAAGGCATGGGGATGGAGCGCAATGCATTCATTGGCAAAACTATGAAAGGTATGGATATGCACTTTATGCGCCGCCTGGCTGCCCACAATAGCGGTGAGCTTTTTGCGCATGGCAGCCACGCCCGATTCAGTGAATGTAAGGGCCAAAATGGCCCCAGGACCAACGTCTGTGCGCCGGATGATATTTGCTATACGAAGGGTCAAAATGCTGGTTTTGCCCGTTCCTGGGCCCGCTATGACCATTACAGGGCCCTCTATGGTGTCCACGGCCTTGCGCTGCGCTGGATTGAGGGCTTTATAGCGGTCATCAAAGACGCTGGTAGTTGAGACGTTTGTCATGACGCTTGGTGGAGCTTTGGCGTCTGGTTTTGCGGAATGCGCACGTATGGCGGCCTTTTTCTTCATGCCGCTATTATATATGGAAAAAGAAAAGAAACGAAAACAGCGGCGTCCGAAGACGCCGCTGGCACTAGGAATTGTTGCCGCCTAGTCGGCCTCGACAAGATCAACTTGCCGAGTGTTACGCCGGTCATGATGACGAGCGAAGAAAATCCATTCCACACCGTCGAGGATGTTGGCACGTCGAGTGTCCATCCAGATGAGGAGACCGACGAGTGAGGTCTCCATGGCGAGACAGAATACAAGATCGAGCCCTCGATGATCGGACGGCACAAAGGCCGTATCCGCCAGCACCACCACACCGATGATGAACGCTACCAGCACGACGGCATAGTAGGTCACCCGAGGCAGGATGTATTCTCGATGGTGCCACAGCCGACTGACGGCCCAGGCACCAAAGGTGATCATGAGAGCGAACATCTGAAGAACACCGAGGAGCAGCCAAGCTCCCCAGCGAATGGGGTTCTTTTTCATAGGACGCTGGTAATATCATATCACATATATGAAATAAAAGCAAGTGCCCCTTATCCCCATAGAAAAAACGGCCCTAGAGGCCGCTTTCTCTTTTCCCCTCTCATTCTGTTTTTTCTCACTTCCATACTTCCATACCTACATACTTACATACTTTCCCTAGTAGCTCTTCAATCGATTTGCCTTTTCGTGCTGGCGGATTTTTTCGTGAGCCTTGGCTTCGATTTGGCGAATGCGTTCGCGAGTGACGCCGAATTTCTGCCCCACCTCTTCGAGGGTGTGGGTAATGCCATCGGTCAAGCCGTGGCGCATTTCGAGAATGCGGCGCTCCTTTTCTGAAAGGTCGCCCAGGATTTCGCGCACCTGATCAGACAAAATGCGACGTGAAGATTCTTGATCAGGAGAAAGAATTTTGTCGTCGGGCACAAAGTCGCCGAGGACGGATTTGCCATCATCGCCACCGTCGTCGCCCACTGGTGTTTCGAGAGAGACGGTATCCTGATCAATCTTCTCAATCTGATAGACCTTATCAACATCGAGACCCATTTCAACGGCGATTTCTTCTGGCATAGGGTCGCGGCCGAGGTCCTGAGAAAGGCGGCGCACTACCTGCTTGTACTTGGCAATGGTCTCCACCATATGCACCGGCACACGAATGGTGCGTGACTGATCGGCAAGGGCGCGAGTAATAGCCTGGCGAATCCACCAGGTTGCATAGGTTGAAAACTTATAGCCCTTTGTCCAATCAAACTTATCGACGGCCTTAAAGAGACCGAGATTTCCTTCCTGAATAAGGTCGAGGAGAGTAAGGTCAGGGCTGCGACCAACATACTTCTTTGCAATAGAAACGACGAGGCGGAGGTTGGCCTTGGCGAGGAGGTTCTTGGCTTCGGTGTCGCCTTTTTCAATGCGGCGAGCGAGCTCTTTTTCTTCAGATGCAGGAATGAGAGGATACTGGCCAATTTCTTTGAGGTAAATCTGAATGGAGTCATAAGCTGAATCGCCACCCGCCTTGGTATAGACGGAGCTCTTCTTGTCCTTGAGATCGTCGAGTGATACATCGAGCATACCACCACCCTCAAGCACATCGACGCCAGCACCACTCAAGCGCGCATAGAGCTCATCGAGGAAGATAATATCGTCTTCGATGGTTGGAAACTCTTTGAGGATTTCATCAAATGTGACGAAGCCACGCTCCTTTCCTTTGAGGATAAGGCGGCCGGCCTTTTCTTCCATTGAGCTTTTGGTCTGCTTCTTTGGGCGCACATCAGGCTCGGCAGGCTTGCGCGTAGCCGCCTTGTGCATAGCGACGGCATTGTATTTGAGCTTACCGCGAAGAGCCTTGGACTTGCGTTCAGGCTTGGCCTTGGCTGCTTTTGGCGCCTTCTTTTCTTTCGTTCCCTTTGCTTTGATTGATTTTTTCTTCACTTCTTTTTTGTTTTTGCTCATAAGGCGTGAAATAATAATCTAAAAATTGGCTATGCCATTCTCGTCTCCCCGTCTCATCTCGTTCTGACCTTATACCTTTTACCTTTTACTTTTCTTAATGGTCGTCTAATCGTTTGCGTAAAAGAGCGAGCTTGCTTGAAACGTCTTTGCACGTCTGCATTTCGACGTGGACGCGGGCCGTGTCTTTGGCCTTTTCGGCCTTGGCTAATTCGGTCAACGCTGTGGCGAGCGTGTCTTTGAGGACATCCTCGGCGAGGTTGACGATGAGCTCTCTCGCTTCACTTGCATACTGTTTTTCTTTTTTCTTTATGTCCTCTTCGGAACCATATAGAATTTCGGCCTGCACGATAAGCTCTTCGCGACGCGGCTCATAGTCCCGTACGATGGCTTCAAATACAGGTGCCGAAAGATCCGCAATAACTGCCTCTTTGAGGAAATTGACGCGCTCGTCCTTGCCGCGCGATTGATGCATAAAAATAAGGCCGGCGAGGCGCTCCTCAATATGGCTTTTGCGGGACTTTTGTACAGCGGATGCAATAATACCACTAATTCCCTGTGGAGTCGATATTGCCGTCTGGGAGGCGGTATGGCCTTGATTTGACCCTTGTTGAGCGCCGGAGCTATTGGTCATGGTGGTATTTGAAGCATTTGAAGCGTTGGAAGTGCCGGTTGCGGCCAAAGTATTTGCAGCCGGACTAACCGTCACATTTTCAAGCGGCGGCACACGACGCACCTCTTCAAGAATGGCATCCTCTTTTATACCCGTACGACGGGCAATGCTGCTCACGAGGGCATTTTGTTCAATAGCATTGGGGGCGCTGGCCACAAAGGGCAGCACTTCTTCGCGCAAACGCACGCCAAGAGTGCGCGCATCAGGGTGCGCTTCGCTAATGCGATGGAGAAAATAATCGACGACGCTTTGGGCCGCCTCGACGCGCTTTGTCCATTCTGCGGCATCATCGCGAATAAGGTCGGCAGGATCCTTTCCTTTTGGCAATTCAATAATGCGCACATCGAGCCCCATAGCCACTGCCATGCGTGCGCTGCGGAGCGCAGCCTTCTGGCCCGCATTATCCGGATCAAATGCCATGCGCACATAATCAGTGAAGCGCCGAATAGTAGCGAGATGCTCAGCGGTGAGCGCCGTCCCTGAAGTTGCCAGCGCATTATGCCAGCCAGCCTGATGCGACATAATAATATCCATTTGCCCTTCCACCAAAATGGCAAAGCCTTTTTCGCGAATGCCGTACTTCGCACGATGGAGGCCGTAGAGGAAATGCGATTTATGCCAGAGCGGTGTCTCCGGACTATTGAGGTATTTTGCTACGGCATCATCATGCGGGAAAATGCGCCCGGAAAAAGCGACCACACGACCAGAGCTATCAAGGAGTGGAAAGGTAATGCGACTGCGAATGCGATCGTAGACGCCGCGGCCTGCCACAGCACTCTCCCCTTCCTCGCCATCCTTACCATCTTTTCTCTTGGCAATACCAGCGCTCAAGATTTCAGCTTCAGTAAAGCCGCGCCCGAGCAAATAATCAAGAGCATTGCGCCAACCGATGGGTGCATAGCCAATACGCCACGCTTTAATAGTTTCTTTGGTCAGGCCGCGCCCAAGCAAATAATCAATCACGGCTTTGTGCGGTCCCGCCGCCCCTTCATAGAGAGTGCGCTGATAGAAAGCGGCTGCAGCTTCCATGACACCAAAGAGGCGCTCGCGCTCATTGCGCGCGCCCGGCTGCTTTCGCTCAAAGGTGAGCTCTACGCCAGCACGCTCGGCCAGCACCTTGAGGGTGCCCATGAAATCGAGGCCCTCAAACTCCTCCACAAAGGTAAAAATATCCCCCTTTGCCCCGCAGCCAAAACAATAATATGAGCCGCGCCCCGGCGAGACGAAAAACGAGGCCGTCTTTTCATTATGAAAAGGACAGCGCGCCTTCATATTGGCCCCTGCGCGTTCAAGCTTAATATACCCCCCAATCACATCTGCCACATTGAGGCGGGCTTTGATCTCTCCAACATGGTCGGACATGGGGCAAGTATAACGTAAAAAGTAAAAGGTAAAAAGTCGAGCACTACTTTTCGAAAATTTGATGATCTGTCAAGGCGCTTTTGTGGCGATTTCTTGTATTTCTGTTCTAAGACGATATGTATTGCCATATTTTAATAAAGCAACATATGAATTGATTCTTGCCTGGTAATTTTTACCTCTACGATGTCCATATGTCTCTCCCTTCATATCATTTTGCACTACGTTTTTTAACATTCTTCTTTTTGTGGTGGTGCGTAAGATGCGATGATGTGGAAAATGTATCCAACCAAGAAAATCAAGTCCCGAGGACACTGTTTTTATAAAAACTTTATTTGGATGGAGGCTAAGTCGTAACGTTCTTATTAAAAATATTTCTATTTTTCCTAAAATAGCGACGAGTTCATGTTTATCACTATGAAAAATTACGAAATCATCGGCATAACGGATATAATGCCGTATCTTGAGTGAATGCTTTACATACTGATCAAATTCATTCATGTATATATTCACCAGAAGTTGGGAGGTGAGATTACCAAGCGGCAGACCCCTGCCTTCAATCCGCTGGCTCTGATAACTGCTATGGACAATAGGGGGAGAATTAAAACTCTCAATCACTTTTCTTATAAGCCACAAAACATTGTCGTCCTTTATATGCCGAGAAAGGATGTTCATCATCACTGCATGATCAATGGAAGCAAAAAACTTTTTTATATCGCACTTCAAAACCCAGCATGTCCTGGTGTTATTTTTGGAAACTTTACGCGTAAAAGATTGAAAGTGGGCTATGGCTTTATGTGTGCCTTTTGCTTTCCTACATGAATACGAGTCGTGGATAAACAATCTATCGAAGTAAGGATACAAGATGCGGTATATTGCATGGTGCAAAACTCTGTCACGCACCGTTGCCTTATGAATACTTCTTGGCTTTGGATCATTGATAGAAAAAGCCTCGTACGCGCCGTGACGATATGTTTTCATAACCAGATCATTATGCAAATCAAATAGATTTTGAGAGAGGTTCAGGGAAAACACAGCCACATCTTTTTTGTGGTGCTTGCCTCGGATAAATTCAGACCATGCTTGGCAAAGATTCTCTAGCGATATAATATCTTTGTACATAGATATATTATTTTTAAAAAAGAAACAATGTCTCAACCTTCTTATTTTACCCCCCCCCTCACGAAATCTACCGCAAGTAATTTCTTATTTGAAAGAGACCTATCGTCTTTGGCTTACACTGCATAAAAATTTCCCAAAAGTGGAACGCATGGGTATAGGAAGTAAAATTGAGCAAGGATTTCTCGATACGCTGGAGCTTACATTCTGTCTTAGCTATCTATCTCCCGAACACAAGATTCCTCTTCTCACCAAAGCAATTACAAAACTTGATATCGTCAAGTTTTTCTCTCAACTTGCATGGGAAAGTAAGCTCATTCCTACTGACCGATATTCCAGCCTCCTTTTGCAATTTGAAGAAATCGGCCGACAACTGGGTGGTTGGAAAAAAGGTCTTCAAACAAAAACTCCCCAGTCATAGCCGAGGAGAAAAAATAAAAGTTGCGAGAAAAGACCCGATTGCCCTCATTCCACCTGTTCGGATTCTCGACGGGATTCGCATTGACGTTCCAGCCGCCGTCGTTCCAGTTCACGTTGACCGTGCGCAGCACGCCAGCATTATCGTACACAGGACCATCTGTACCACTGCTCGCCAAATCATGACAAGCTGTATTTTATTCTGGACATAAAAGTCCACCAGTACTGTGTACCAATTCTTATTATTTTTTTTAAAGATGCTATTCCCCTCTTCCGCAAGGCGTACCCAGCGCAACTCTCAGAAATAGTATCTTGAGACCATGTCGCAGAAGCCATGGCCACTGCGTACCACATGATTTCAGAAATAGTATAAATGAAAACAAGTATAAGAAAACCCCCACCTACGCACCTTTCGGCGAATAGATGGGGGGGGTTGTGATGAAGCGAAGGGTCAAAGGAACAAAGGACTGAGGATCAGACAGGAGCCGAGACCAAAGGGACTGAGGGTCTGAGGACAGAATTGCGAGAAAAGACCCGATCGCCCCCATACCACCTGCCCGGACCCTCGACGGGATTCGCATCGACGCGCCAGCGGCCGTCGTACCAGTACACGTAGACCGCGCGCAGCACGCCCTTGAGGTCTGGTACGTAGAAGATGTTGGCGCTTCCATCGTTGAGAAGTGTCCCCTTCTCACCATTGGGCTGTGCCGCCATCTGT
>CAZKGX010000006.1:0-5357 GCA_964552645.1 uncultured Candidatus Saccharibacteria bacterium | reverse complement strand
GCCAAGGTGGTTTCAACAGCAGCCTCACCACCGAGGGTGGGGATGATGGCTTCTGCCCCAGCTTCCTGAGGCATGTCGGTCGCTCTCCTGGCGAGCTCTGCATAGTCCAACAAGCTCGTTGCCGAGGCGGGAGGTTCGATCTTTCCCTCTCCCTTCAGGAACCAAGCCTTCACGTTTTCTCCGACATAGGAGATCTGAACCACTCGATCAGGGCCCACGCCCTGGACGAAGTGATCCTTGGCAATGAAGGGCTCGGTCCTGGCGGGCAGCTGGATTGTGCCGAGATGGCGGAGGAGGGGGTCGGCGGTTTGCCAACCTTCTTCAACCAACCATGTTGTCAGTGCCCCACCAAGCCGGCCTTGATTGGCCGCTTGGACGATATCCTGGAGCGGAACCTTATCCCAACGTACGACCGTCATCACTGCTGCAATAGCGGCCGCCACCTGATCCGGATGCGGATTTTCTGCTTTCATGTCTTTTGTTGCCGGCTAATGCACCCTTCACTTGTATCCTATTCAGTATCTGACAGAGTCAGCATGCACAGAATGTATCAAGCTTGGATGTTTCGCCACAGCTTCAAGGTGCCTTTTCTCTGTACACGTGCGTACGAGTACAAAAAGCATCTCAAAGCTGCGGCGAAAATAAATGGTCGGCATTACTTTCAAATAACTCTTAACTTGTACTATTATACCACAATATGTAAATATATGCAATACCAACAATGAAAAGGCTTTGTTGAGGTGTTTTATCATCTTTCATAAGCACATCTTTCCTGCCCCACCCCAAAAACAATAAGCGACCCCTTTTTCAAGGAGCCGCCCATTGTATCCGCCTCTACACTTTTTACGTTTTACCTTTTACTTTATACTTTTTACTTCTTATTTACATACTTCCATACTTACATAGTTTCTGTCTCGAGCGGCTTCGGCGCCACTGCTTCGGTCATTTTCTGCTTAGGGCTGCCCATAAAGCCAGTACCTGCAGGGATAAGACGACCGATAATGACGTTTTCCTTGAGGCCGACCAAACGATCTTCGGTGCCACGGACTGCGGCGCCGATAAGGATGCGCGTGGTGTGCTGGAAGGAAGCGGCTGACAAGAAGCTGCGACGTGACAATGAGACTTCAGTGATACCCATCACTACAGGCTCGCCACGAGCTTCGGTCTTACCAATTTCCTTTACGCGAGCGTTTTCGATATTGAGATCGGCAACACTGACCACATCGCCGGGAGCGAAGTTGGTATCGCCTGAGTCCTTGATCTTGCGGCGTGAGAACATTTGGCGAATGATGACTTCAATGTGCTTGCGTGAGACCGGTTCACCTTGGAGTTCATAGAGCTTCGATACTTCATTGATGATGTACTGCTCTGCCACTTCCTTGCCACCGTATTTGAAGAGCTCGTCAATATCAGCAGAACCGTCAGTGATGAGCTGGCCCTTCTTGACCTTATCACCCACCTTTACGAGCGGCATACGCTTATAGTTGAAGGTGTATTCGATTTCGGCCTTCTTCTTTGTCTTTGACTTCTCTTCAAGTTCAGGCACAACGACAATGACTTTCTCTTTGCCGAGGTCCTTAATGTCGGTGACCATACCGTCAACACGGTTGACCACAGCAGGATTCTTTGGAGTGCGCTTTTCAAACACTTCTTCGACGCGAGGGAGACCCTGCACGATGTCACCACCAACTGAGGCGGTACCACCGGCATGGAAGGTACGCATCGTGAGCTGTGTACCCGGCTCACCGATAGCTTGTGCAGCAACGGTACCGACAGCCTCACCGAGCTCAACCAAAGCATTGCGACCGAGGTCATAGCCATAACATTCAGCACAGACACCGTAATGACACTTACATGTGAGTGGTGAGCGAACGGCAACTTCGTGAATACCAGCAGCTTCAATAGCATCACCGTCAGCCTTTGAGACAAGGTGACCCTTCTTGAAGAGCACTTTACCGTCCTTGGTCATAAGGTCAGCGGCAAGAATGCGACCCTTTACGTTCTTGGTAATAGAGACATCCATACCTGAAGCGGTTTCGCGGCGGATAATGACACTGTCCTTCGTACCACAATCAACTTCAGTAATAATGGCATCCTGTGCCACATCGAAGAGACGGCGGGTCAAATAACCAGCCTTAGCGGTGTTGAGAGCGGTGTCAGTCAAACCCTTACGTGAACCGTGGGTAGTAATAAAGTATTCAATCGGAGTAAGTCCACCCTTTGCAGAACTCAAGATTGGGAATTCAATGGTCTCGCCTGAAGCAGAGCTAATCAAACCCTTCATACCGGCCATGTTGGTCACCTGACCAATAGTACCGCGGGCACCTGAGATCACGAGGTCATAAATAGAACCGTTTGGATCCAAGGTCTTTGGCATAGCCTTTTCAATCTCAACCTTTACGGCATGCCAGATTTCAATGTTCTTCTGCTTGCGCTCTTCTTCTGAGAGAAGACCCATATTGAACTGCTCAACAATTTCTTCATTCTTCTTCTTGGCAGCGGCAATGATAGATGCTTTCTCTGGCGGCTCATTCACATCGGTATACCCAAAGGTCACACCAGAACGAGTAGCGTATTTGAAGCCGAATGACTTGATGGCGTCGAGGTATGGAGCAACAGCATTGGTGCCGTACTTCTGTACGAAGTCATCAGTAATGGCGCTCAAGGTCTTGCGATTCACTTCTTTGTTCAAGAATGGATAGTCAGCAGGCAAGATCTGATTGAAGAGAATGCGGCCGAGGGTGGTTTCAATATATGCATCCTTAGCAAAGGCGGCATACTTTGGATTGGTGGCAGCGTCGGCAGGAACAGCGATTTTGATCTTGGCACGATAGCCGAGCTCGCCGTATGAATTAACAATCATGGCTTCTTCAGAGCTACCGAATACTTTACCCTCACCCTTTTCACCCGCAACGATCTTGGTCATCCAATAACAACCAAGGACGATGTCTTGGCGAGGAGCAACGATAGGCTCACCGCTACCTGGCTTCAAGACGTTCTTGTCTGATGCCATGATATTGCGAGCTTCAGCCTGTGCTTCAGCAGAAAGTGGTACGTGAACAGCCATTTGGTCACCATCGAAGTCTGCGTTAAAGGCAGTACATACGAGCGGATGCACCTGAATAGCATTTCCTTCAATAAGGATAGGACGGAAAGCCTGGATACCGAGGCGGTGCAATGTAGGAGCGCGGTTCAAAAGCACGTACTTCCCTTCAATGACCTCTTCCAAAATAGCCCACACCTCTGGCAACTCTTCATCAATGAGGCGACCGGCACCGCGGATGTTGAAGGCCAATTCACGCTCGAGAAGCTTTGCAATAACGAATGGACGGAAGAGTTCAAGCGCCATGTGCTTTGGCAAACCACACTGGTCAAGCTTGAGCTCAGGACCGACCACGATGACCGAACGACCAGAATAGTCGACGCGCTTACCGAGCAAGTTTGCACGGAAGAGACCGCGCTTACCCTTCAAGTTATCAGCAAGTGACTTCAATGGACGGCGCTGTGCGGCAGTGAGTGCACCAGCATTGCTATTACCATGGCGAATTGAATTATCTACCAAAGCGTCAACGGCTTCCTGAAGAATACGCTTTTCATTGCGCAAGATAACGTCAGGAGCATGAATCTCCATGAGCTTCTTCAAGCGATTGTTACGGTTAATGACGCGGCGATAGAGGTCATTCACATCTGAGGTTGCATAGCGACCACCATCAAGCGGCACCATAGGGCGAAGCGCAGGAGGCATCACTGGCAAACGAGTAAGGAACATCCATTCAGGACGTACACCGGCATTAATCATTGAGGTAATAAGACCGATGCGCTTGTGAATGCGATCCTTATCAGCAGAGGCAGCCTTTTCAAGTTCTGCTTCAAGCTTTGTGCGCAAGTCGCGAAGATTAATAGCCTTCAAAATGTCATAGATAGCCTCGGCACCAATCTTTGCTTCAAAGAGCGTACCGTACTTCATTGAGTAGTTGTGGTACATCACTTCATCGAGCACAATACCCGGCTGAATGCCGTCAATTTCCTGCTTTGCATTGATAAGAAGATCTTTCAAAGCGTCCTTTGACTTCTCATCCTGCAAGTTCTTAATTTTTGACTTAAATTCAGAATCAAGGTCACGCAACATTGCATTGCGCTCCTCTTCATTGACTGAGGTAATGATATAGCCGGCAAAGTAGACCACCTTCTCAAGGTCAGCTGTGGTCATACCAAGGATAAGACCGATGCGTGATGGCATGCTACGAAGGAACCAGATATGCGCTACCGGTGAAGCAAGGTCAATGTGACCCATGCGCTCACGGCGAACAATGCTGCGGGTGATTTCAACACCACACTTCTCACAGACAATGCCCTTATAGCGAATACCACGGTACTTTCCACAGTAACATTCATAGTCCTTATCCGGACCGAATATCTTTTCATCGAAGAGACCGCTCTTCTCTGAACGCTGGGTACGATAGTTAATCGTCTCCGGCTTGGTCACTTCACCAAATGACCATTCAAGGATGCGCTCTGGTGAGGCAACCTTCAAGCTTACCGTGTCGAAATTAATCGGCACCGGATTCTTGCTGCGATTCATTGGATTATTTGTTGGATTCATAGCTCTTGTAAGGTAAAAAGTAAAAGGTTAAAAGTAAAAAGTGGGTAAAAGGTTGAGAGGGTTAATGATTGATGGTATTTGGTGGGCCCTTCTGTTTCTCGTGTCTGCCCTTTTACCTTATACCTTTTACTTTTTACTTTTCTTCTGTGTGGTCCTTCTTGTGCATTTCGACGTCCAATGCAAGACCGCGCAAGTTATTAAGCAATACGTTAAACGAAGCCGGAAGGTTGGTCTGACGGATCGGCTCGCCCTTCACAATAGAATCGAAGGCTGCGGCACGACCAGGAATGTCGTCGGACTTAATAGTGAGCACCTCACGCAGTGTATGTGCTACACCGTGACCCAAGAGTGCCCACACTTCCATTTCTCCAAAGCGTTGACCTCCACCCTGCGCCTTACCACCGAGCGGCTGCTGGGTAATAAGAGAGTAAGGACCAATAGAACGCATATGGATCTTGTCCTCCACCATGTGGTGAAGCTTCAACATGTACATATAGCCGACGGCAATTGGCTGCTCAAAGGCTTCACCAGTGCGACCGTCGAAGAGTTTCATCTTACCGTCTGGGCTAAAGCCAGCGCTCACCAATTCATCCTTAATTTCATCTGCAGTAGCTCCGGCAAATGGAGGGACGATGGCCTGATAGCCAAGTGAACCAGCTGCCAAACCAAGATGCAATTCGAGAATTTGACCGAGGTTCATACGTGAAGGCACACCAAGCGGCGTCAAGATAACGTCAACAGGGCGACCATCAAT
>CAZKGX010000005.1:2741-21533 GCA_964552645.1 uncultured Candidatus Saccharibacteria bacterium | reverse complement strand
GGTACACCGCTGCGCGCACCCTGGAACGGGCCGGCTTTCAAGCATTGCTTATTGGGGGTTGGACGCGCGATGCGCTGATTGGAAGGGAAGCGAAGGACTGGGATATTACCACCAATGCAAAGCCCGATGAAATTATCGCTCTCTTTCCAAAAACATTTTATGAAAATGATTATGGCACGGTAGGTGTGGTCTTCGAAGAAAGCACCAATCCCGCTGCAAAAATAATTGAGGTAACACCTTTTCGCGAAGAAGGGGAGTATAGCGATAAGCGCCGCCCGGATGAAGTCAGTTTCAGCAATGATATACTTGATGATTTAAAGCGCCGTGATTTTACTGTGAATGCAATTGCCTTGCGTCTTGCAGCAGAAAAAGACGGCTCTACCGCAAAGGAAAATAACGGTTGGGCACCAAAGGGTGGCAATGCTATTCCGCAAGGGCACGTGCATATTGGCTGTACTATCGTTGATCCATTTGGTGGTTTACGTGATCTTTCGGCGGGCATTATTCGCGCTGTCGGCGTGCCGCAGAAACGCTTTACTGAAGACGCTCTCCGCCTGTTGCGCGCCGTGCGTATCAGCACTGTGCTGAACTTCAGTATCGAAGCAGAGACTGAGCGCGCCGTGCTAGAGAATGCACACCTTATTGCACACGTATCTGCAGAACGTATTCGCATTGAATTTGAACAAATCCTTTTGTCTGACAATCCTATGTTTGGTTTGACCATGACGCATAAGCTTGGACTCTTGCATCATTTCATACCAGAGCTGGAGCAAGGCATTGGCACAGAGCAAAATCAAGCACATGCCTATGACGTATGGGAGCACCTGCTGCGCACCGTGCAGCACGCCGCTGATAAGAAGTGGTCTTTGGAAGTACGTCTTGCCGCACTCTTCCATGATATTGGCAAGCCCGCCACTCGTCGTAAGGGACCAAAAGGGGAGTGGACCTTTTATGGCCACGAGGTGGTTGGTGCAAAAATGACACGCACCATCCTTGAGCGACTCAAATTCCCTCGAGATACCATTGAAATGGTTACCGTATTGGTGCGTTGGCATATGTTTTTCAGCGATACAGAGAGCATTACGCTGTCGGCCGTGCGCCGTATGGTGGCTAATGTTGGCAAAGATCGCATCTGGGACCTTATGAATATTCGTGTCTGCGATCGCATTGGTACTGGCCGTCCAAAAGAAAATCCCTATCGCCTTCGCAAGTACAAGGCCATGGTGGAAGAAGCTATGCGTGACCCTGTTTCTGTGGGTATGCTCAAAATCGACGGTAATATTCTCATTAAAAAGCTTGGTTTGAGGCCCGGACCTAAGATCGGCCTTGTGCTTTTGGCCCTTTTGGAGGAAGTTTTGGAAGATCCAGCCCTCAACACAGCCACATATCTCGAAGAACGCGCCCAAACACTCATTGAAATGCCTGAAGATGAACTGCGCACCCTCGGCGAAGAAGGGAAGAAGCGCAAAGAGGCAGCCGAGGAGGCAGAGATTAAAGAAATTCGAGGGAAATACAAAGTGCAGTAGAAATAAAAAATGGCCCTGTTGGGCTGTTTTTTATATGTCTTATAGAAAAATAAGCAAAAGAAAACCGCCCGGAGAGAGCGCACCGAGCGGGCGAGACCAAGTGCATTACAGATAGGAAGCTACGAGAGTGTTTGAAAGTGAAAGGGGAAGCCACTTTTCGGGTTTTGAGGTTCAAAAGTTGAGAAAATGTTCCCACACCTCTTACCTTTCGCGATACTTTGATGTGGTGACAGAAGTCGACCTAATCTTTGTATCCGCGCTTCATGTATTGTTCTGGACTTGTCTCTTAAAAAGGAGACGAGCTGAGGATCTAGCAATCTATCGCCTTGAGCGAGATGCGATCCTTTATTTAGAAAGAGCTGTGCGTCAGAGCGTTACGGGTCCTTGGTCCCATGTTGTTCTGACCTGGGGTAATTATATGTCCTATAGAACAAGTGTAAAGGACAATATTGTGGATAACTTTTTTATTACCGGAAGCACAGCTGAGAAAGGCTTTATTTTAAAAGGATTTCTATTGGACAGTGATCAGAACCGATGATTTCACTGTGTATTTTTGTGCTTTGTATACGCGGCACAATATCAGCGCTTGCAAAAAAATAATCAATGCGCCAACCAACATTTCGTTCGCGTGCAAATGTTTTCATATCCCAATAGGTATACGCACCTTCTTTGCTTGGATAAAATTTTCGGAACATGTCCACGTATCCATGCGCCACCACTTCATCAAGCCATGCTCGCTCTTCAGGGAGGAAGCCTGTGTTTTTCTCATTCTCTTTTGGACGAGCAAGATCGATTGCTTCATGCGCCGTATTGACGTCACCGCAAAAAATGACCGGCAATCCACTGGCCTTTATTTTTTCAATATATTCCAAAAAATGGTCGTAAAAAGCCATTTTATAGGCCAAACGCTCTGGGCCGCCGCCTCCATTAGGAAAATACACGTTTGAGAGGGCAAAATCCTTCATAAACACAGTAATCATGCGACCCTCTTGATCGTAATCCGGCTTACCAAAGCCATATTCTACTTTTTCTATAGCCGCCTTATGCTTATTTTTTATATAAATAGCCACACCACTATAGCCCTTGCGCCCCTTTGAATTATCAAAATACGAGGTATAGCCTTCTGGTGTTACAATGCCGGGCTCTAATTGTTCAGGGTGAGCCTTTGTCTCCTGGAGGCAAAACATATCCGCATCAGCACTAAGCAGCCAGTCAAAACCACCCTTTTTGGTAGTGGCGCGAATACCATTAACATTCCAAGAAATTATTTTTATGCTCATGCGCGCATTATAGCGGGGGCGGGGAAGTGTGGCAAAGCAGTAAAGAAATCACCGGAGAGCACATTGCCCTCCGGTGATGACTGACGGTTCCCCATGTACCTCCCTGACGGGAAGATGTGTGCTGATTTACTTGAACGTAGCAATGAGGGCCACGACCACGTGTAACCAGAGACAGTTGAGAGGGTAGACAAGCTCAGAAGCTCGACCCTTCCAACGCAAACGAACGACAACTGCCTGCAAGAAAAACGATACTGCCCATAAATACCAGGACAAGGGCAGTTCGCTGTGGGGATGAGCCCAGACGGACCGAAACGTGGAGACGAACCCCACAGTCGTGCCAACCTGAAGCATCAGATTGGCCTGTTTTGCCGAGCCGAACTTCCAGAAGAGAACGGCAACCACACCGATGACCGCAACAATAGCATCTGAAGTTTCTAACGCCTTCACATCCCCATAAGCGAGTGCGAAACCGAATGTGACGATGCACAGCAAAGAGTTCGTCGCAGGCACAACACTCTTCAACCTGTCTTTCGTCATTGCAAAATACGACGATACGTTCAACACCGTGGTGAAGCACCATATCGTCCACGATGCAATGTTCGGACGTACCCCACCTCCAATACCGTGGATGTATATCGCATACGCAATCATCGTTGGTATCGGTGATAGGACAGACAGCCACACCGCAATCTTCTCTTTCAAGCAACCTCCTTTCGTTGAAGTTTTTCTGTTTAATCTAGGAAAATATTAACACATTTTATTTAAAAAGTAAAGGATAAAAAGGCCCCTATTGAGCCCTTTTACAAAACCATTCTTCTATTTTTCCTTTCTTTAGCTTTTTCTTTTGCTGTGGAATTTCTGATGCACATCACGCAACTGCTTATCAGTAATATGGGTATAAATCTGCGTGGTGCCAATATTGGCGTGGCCAAGGAGCATTTGCACACTGCGCAAATCCGCACCATTCTGCAAAAGATCAGTGGCAAAGCTGTGACGAATAACGTGCGGCGTTACTTTCTTGGATATGCCGGCCTTAATTGCATAGTGCTTTACGATACGCTCAACCGAACGGGGAGTGAGACGCAGCGTATCAGCCTTTTCCATGCGACCCTTTATTGGACCATCGGTCTGCACAAAGAGCGCATCGTCCATATCAGCGCGCTTTCCAAGATATCGCTTGACCGAAGCCTTGGCTGCAGGGGAGAGAAAGACCACGCGCACCTTTTCACCTTTACCGCGCACTGAAAGCTCATCGGCCTCAAGATCAATATCGCGAGACAGGGAACAGAGCTCGGACACGCGCAAGCCCGTCGAGAAAAGTAACTCCATCATTGCGGCGTCGCGCAATGCCTTGAGCGAATCAGCATCCTTACCCTCAAGAGGCGCCTTCAAGAGACGGTCCAAATCACGCGCCGAAATGAGATCAAGTGAGCGCTCAGCCACTTTTGCCAATTCAATATGATCGGGCGCCAAAGTCTTCACGCCGCGACGGCGTATATATTTCAAAAAAGAACGCAATGCAATCAAGTGATAGTTTTGGGTCTTTTTCTTGAGCGTGCCACCAATAATGCCCTTTGATTTTGTGCCTGGCATATTGGGCTGGCGATTCAACCAAAGACGAAACTCGCGAATAATCTCTTCGCTTATATCTTCGGCCTTTTTTACCTTGGCAAAGGCCAAAAAGCGCTCCAAATAACGATCATAGTTCGCTACGGTCTTCAAACTGCGGCCTTTTTCAATCTCAATATACTCCAAATAGTGCTGCTTGAGCGTGCGAATATCATTCATATGGAAAGTATACCATGTCGGAAAATATTTCTATGTGCTTTTTTATAAGCGCAGCACAAAAAACAAAGCCGCGATTGCGCGCGGCTTTTGCATTGAACCAGTACCTGAGGCAGTACTGCCAACTACGGTGAGTGCGCCATTCCTGGCGTAGATGAAGCATTATTGGTCACATTATGAGCAACTGCTTCAGTGCGGGGCTGCCGACGCTCCGCGAGGGAGCGACAATATTCAACGACACCGTTCCAACATATAGCAAACAGGGCAAGCCATCCCAGAATACGAAGCAAAAAGAGGCACCGGGACAGGTCTTGGCCTGGTTGGGGCTCAATCTTCATAGGGGTTCTATTGTCCTTTCAGCCTTTAATACAGCCATAAAATAGACGTTTGGTCAATAAAGCCTAGAGCGGTACACCTAGGGGGCCCCTTGCAAATGAGGGCGACATGTGCTATTATCTCCCTACATGCTTACGAAATTAAAAAAGCAGCGCGCCGTCAAAGAAGTGCAGATGCACGATAAGGACACTGGCTCACCAGAGGCCCAGGTCGCTATTTTGACTCGCCGCATTACCGAATTAACCGATCATTTGAAGCAGCACCATAAGGACCGCCACTCACGTCGTGGTCTCTTGCAGATGGTTGCCGATCGTCAGAATCACCTCCGCTACTTGGAACGCAAAAATGTCCGCCGCTACAATGCCCTCGTTAAGAAACTCGAAATCAAGAAGGCTAAAGTCTAAATAGACAACAAAAAAGTGGCTCGTCGCCACTTTTTTGTTTCTCGCCGGATACCAAAGAGTTATCTGCACCATTTTTGCAGATTGTGGCGTATCATAGAGAGAACAGCTCTTTCTTTTATTAAGCATCTTCCTCATCGGCCATTTTCGTACGTTTCGTCTTATTCTTTCACGTTTTATTATGTATATCTTCATTTTTCCTTTAATTTTAAATTTTTAACTTTCTATGACTGCAATTAAACACAGAGAACAGCGCGTTGGTATTTTTATTGATACACAAAACCTATATCACAGCGCCAAAAATCTTTATCATGCGCGCGTTAATTTTGGCCAAGTGGTCAAAGACGCCCTTGCCGGCCGCAATCTTATTCGCGCCGTTGCCTATGTGATTTCGACAGAATCAGGCGATGAAAATGCCTTCTTCGAAGCGCTCGCCAAAATGGGTATTGAAACCAAGGTCAAAGACCTACAGATTTTCTCAAGCGGCAGCAAAAAGGCCGACTGGGATGTTGGTTTGGCCGTCGATGCAATAAAGCTCGCGCCGAAACTCGATGCCGTTATTCTTATTTCTGGCGATGGCGACTTCGTGCCGCTCGTCGAATATCTCCAAATGAATCAGGGTTGCCAAGTCGAAGTTGTTTCTTTTGGCAAATCAACCTCAGCCAAACTTATTGAGGCTTGTGACGATTTTCTTGACCTTGATCGCATGGCGCGCAAATACCTTATTGCAAGCGGCGCCGGCCGTTCCAATAAAAAAGAGAGTGCCGATGATGCCGGCGGTGATGCGGCAGTAGGGAAGTAAGGTTTCTCTACCTCGCTCCTCCTCTTGTTTTGATTTTTCTCTAAGGCCCTTTATTGGCCGGGCTTTTTACTTTTTACCTTCCATGGGCTACACTGCAGGCATATGAAAAAGAAAACTTACTCCCTCGAGGTCGGGGGACGCGAACTTGTCGCGGAATTTACGGACCTTGCCAATCAGGCAAATGGCTCGGTGATGGTGCGTTATGGGAATACAACCGTGCTCGCCACGGCAGTGATGGGGAAGAATCCGAAAGACGGAGACTTTTTCCCTTTGACTGTTGATTATGAAGAACGCTTCTATGCGAGCGGCAAAATCCTCGGTAGCCGTTTTGTGCGCCGCGAGGGAAAGCCGTCTGATGAAGCTATTTTGTCGGGCCGCGTCGTTGACCGTACTATTCGCCCACTCTTTGATCAGCGCATGCGCCATGAAGTGCAAGTGGTATTGACCGTCCTTTCTATAGAACAAGATGACCCTGATGTACCAGCGGTGATTGCCGCATCTCTCGCTCTTGGCACCTCAAATATTCCTTGGAATGGCCCCGTCTCTGCAGTGCGCATTTCTAAAAATGACACCTTCCACGTAAACCCTACCTATGTGGCACGCGAAGAAGCCTCAACAAGCATGGACCTTGTGGCCTGCGGCAAGGATGGCCTTATCAATATGATTGAAGTGGGCGCCAAAGAAGTGCCTGAGGCAATTGTGGCCGAAGGTCTCACCCTCGCCTCAAAAGAAATAGAACGCATTCAGGCATGGCAGCAGAGCATTATTTCTGAAATAGGTGCGCCGAAAAAGACGGTGACATTGCCTGAAATTACCCCCGGCACAGCAGAGCTTTTTGCTGAAGCAGGGATTGCCGCTCGTATTACAAATGAAGTTTTTGGCAAGCCCGGCAAAGATGCTTTGAATAGCCTCAATGAAGAATGGCTTACTCTCTTCAAGGAGCGCATGCCAGAGGGTGATGCAGGCATGGCACAAAGCTACTTTGATGATGTCATGTGCAAGACGCTTCAGGATCAAGCTATTGATCATAATCGCCGCATTGATGGGCGCGGTCTTGATGAAATTCGCCCTTTGTTTGCACAAGCGGGCGGCATTTCTCCGGTGCTGCACGGCGCTGGCGTCTTTTATCGTGGCGAAACACACATTCTTTCTGTTTTGACCTTGGGCGGTCCTGGCGATGCGCAAGTCATCGACGGCATGGAGACCACAGCAACGAGCGGCAATAAGCGCTTTATGCATCATTACAACTTTCCACCATTCTCAACAGGGGAAGTGGGGCGCATGGGTGGCACCAATCGCCGCATGATTGGCCACGGTGCTCTGGCAGAAAAAGCATTGCTTCCTATTATTCCTGCAAAAGAAGTGTTTCCATATACCATACGCCTTGTCTCTGAAGCATTTGCTTCAAATGGTTCAACCTCTATGGGTTCTGTCTGTGGTTCAACCCTTGCCCTTATGGATGGAGGCGTGCCAATCAAGGCTCCTGTAGCAGGTATTTCTTCTGGCCTCGTCATGCGCAATCACAAAGAATATAAAATCCTCACTGATATTCAGGGACCTGAGGATCATCATGGTGACATGGACTTTAAGGTGGCCGGCACAGCAGCGGGTATTACCGCTATGCAGATGGACGTAAAGGTGCTCGGTGTGCCGGTGTCTATTTTGACTGAGGCTCTTGAAAAAGCACGTGCTGCACGCATGACTATTCTTGGTGTTATTACCAAGGCCATTGCCGCACCTCGTGCCGACATTGCACCAACAGCACCGAAAATCCTCCTTCTCACCATTAAGCCCGATCAAATCGGCCTTGTTATTGGTAGTGGTGGTAAGACGATCAATGATATTCGTGATAAGACAGGAGTTGAGGATATTACCATCGAAGATGATGGCACTATCTTTATTACTGGCAAAAATGGCAGTGCTGAAAAAGCGCGCGATATTATTGCTAATATGACCCGTGAATTCAAGGTAGGTGACAAGCTCAACGCTCCAGTGGTCAAAATCATGGAGTTTGGCGCCTTCGTTAATCTCGCACCAAACGTAGACGGCCTTGTCCACGTCTCAGAAATGGCAAGCTTCCGCATCGATCGCATTGAAAAATACTTGAAAGAAGGCGACATTGTACCTGTAATCGTCAAAGAAGTGACCGAAAAAGATGGAAAAAAGAAATTCGGCCTCTCAATCAAAGATGTTGATCCAAACTTTATAAAGAAAGTAGCGTAAAGAAAGTAGAAGGTCAGAAGATGAAGAAAAAGTGGTGGCCGAATGAGGCTGCCACTTTTTTCCCTTCACTTTTTACCTTTTACTTTTTACCTTTTACTTTTCTGAGCTACAATAGCACTATGGCAGATGCATCTCCTCAGAACAATTCATTGTTGGGGGCGCAAGGAAATGGAAATACGACAGCTCCCTCTACTCCTCCACAGAGCACGCAAACACCAGCACCCAACACAACAAGCGTACCAGCGGCCGCCAAACCAGCCAGCGCCTTTATGCATACCATGCGCATGGATGCAGGGAATACAAGCAGTGCAGCCAAGCCAACATATGCAGAGCCGCGTGAGGTGCCTTATACTCCCTCTGATTTTAGAAATACACGAAAAGATCCTGCAGAAGAATCACATGAAATAAACATCACCACTCGTCCCATGAATGCTTCAATGGGAAGCATGGGTACCGTAGTACAGCCAATCGTCCCGAAACCACCAGTAGCACCGGCACCTACACCAACACAGGCCAAAGCACCCATACCACCGGCCGCACCAGCAACACAATTTGCAGCAGCATTTACCACCATGATGCCTTCTGCCAATGGCACAGCGCCAGAGCCAAAAAAGATTCCTATTCAAATAAACCGCTCTCCGGTGCCACCTGCACCTGTACCACCGCGCCCGCCATATCCCGCAACACCAAAACCACCCGTACCACAGACTGCACCAATATCACAAGGCGCACCGATTGTGCCACCACAGACCGTCATCCCTCGCATGGCAACTATGCCAAAACCCGGCATGATGACAATGGCTGGAGCTTCAGCAATACCAACGCCGTCGCCAGTACCACCAAAACCAAGCACAGCGCCCGTACCACCTGTTCCTCCTGCGCCTCAAAGCGGCATGTTTTCAACACCGATAAAGATCGTACCTCCAACAACAGGGAATACCGTATCTGCCGCGCCACTCATCCCTCCAATACCACCAAAAAAACCACAAACCACAGCACCGCAACCGAGCGCACCCCCAGCAAAAAGCAGCCCCACATCAGCATTTACCGTGCCACCAAAAGTTCCCCCTTCTGTAATCAGCACAATGATGACGCCTCCGAAACCACCGGTAGCACCTACTCCCGCATCGACAATACCTCCAAAGGCAACTGTTCCACCTGTTTCACCGATGGCAACAGCGATGACAATGCCTTCACCATCAACAGCAACGTCTTTTACCAAGCCACCAATTCAGACATTCAATAGTGCCGCTCAAACATTCCTACAAGAGAAGGCAGATGCCCCTGCAGCAGCTCCGGCCCAAAGACAAAACCCTGTAGTGCAGACGTTGGGCGACGATGTTTCTGCGCAAGTAAAGTCAGGTGTCTCCCTGGCCGATATTGCCATGGCCGAAGCACGCCGTCGTCGCGAAACAGGTGTAGAAGAACGAACTGCCGACGACATTGCAGCACAACTTGAATTCAAAAAGCGCATTGCATATGCAATCGGCGGACTTATTTTATTGCTTGGTGGGGCAGGGGTAGCCTGGATAGGATACAAACAATTTATCGCTGTACCAACCGTTGCACCTGAAGCAGTCATCGTCCCTCCAATTGTAAAATCAGATAGTAGTGAAAATGTGATTTTGGAACACCTCTATAAAGAAGACGTTGCCGCAGCAATGCGCAGTGCCGTCGAACGAGCCAACCTTCCTATTGGTGGGGTGAAGGAATTGATCATCTATGCAAAGCCAAGTCTCCTTGGTCGCACCCTCAAAACAACCGATGGCACCACCCCAGAGAAAAACGCTGATTTGCCAGCAAAGCTCACCGCCGCCGAAGCATTGAAAGCACTTGGCACCAGCGTGCCTGCATCAATGCTGCGCTCGGTCAATGATGCCTGGTATTTTGGTGTCTATCACAATATCAACAATGATCCGATTCTTATTTTGCGCTCAAATAGCCCTGAGATTCTCTATCGCGATATGCTTGCATGGGAGCGCAGCCTCGATATGGTAAAGGAGGTGCAGAATGTATTCCTTATGCCAGGAGATCGTCTCACAGCGCCTTTCTTTATTAATACAGAATCCGGTGCTACCTATGAGTTTAAGGATGCCATTATCGACAACCGTGATGTGCGCGTACTCCTCAACAATAACGGTGACATTGTCTTTATTTATGGCTTCCTTGATAGCAAGACACTCATTATGACCACCAGCAAATTAGCTCTTCGTGAAGCCTTCAATCGCATCATATTGAATAAATTAGTGCGATAATGCTATACTTTGGCAATGAAACACCTTACCTAAGCCACCATTGCAAAGTGGAAACAAGCTCTTGAAGCAGAGCAGGAAAAAGTTATTGCTGAGCTCAAAACAGTCGGCCGCATTAACCCAGAAAATCCTGACGACTGGCAGCCAACTCCTCCAAAAAGCGGCGTTGATACTGCGGATGAAATGGAGATTGCTGAGAACATAGACGAATATGAAGAGAATACGGGTATTTTGAAGGAGCTCGAAATCCGCCTCAATGAAATCAAGGCCGCTCTCGATCGCATGAAGAAAGGTACCTATGGCCTCTGCATCGTCTCTCACGAGCCAATTGAAGCAGATCGCCTCGAGGCAAATCCTGCCGCTGCAACATGTAAGTCTCATATGAATCTCGGCAGCAGCAAATAGTCACGACCTTAAAAAGCATTGTAGATAAAAACCACAGCTATGTTGTGGTTTTTATTTTTTCTTTATAAAAAATTCATATATTCCTTATTATTTTTTGAGCGCTTCTTCACCATCAATGAGCTATGCTTATGGTATGGCATTTACACGAGTGCATTCAGGGTATGTGCTTGGCATACATGGCACGATTACCGATATTGAAATCGACATTAGTCGAGGTCTCTATGCTTTTTCTATTGTCGGCTTAGCCGATCGCATTACTGAACAAGCAAAAGATCGCGTCTCCTCCGCCATCAAAAATGCCGGCCTCATATCACCAAAAAAGAAAAGCGAGAAGGTGATTGTTTCACTGGCTCCTGCATATATGCGTAAGGACGGTTCAGGGTTTGATCTGGCTATAGCAATGGGCTATTTACTTGCTGCGGGCGACATTCTCTTTGATCCCAAACACACTCTTTTCTTTGGAGAACTTTCCTTAAACGGCCATGTGCGGCCGGCGCGCGGCATTTTGCCCGTAGCAGAAGCAGCCCGCAAAAAAGGCATTACGCGCCTATTTACAAGCAAAGAAGATGCCCGAAAAGCGAGCCTTATTCAAGGTCTCGAGCTCTATGCCGTCAATACACTCCAAGATCTTATTCTTCATATGAAAGGACAAAAGAGACTGCGGCCCCTTCATCAACAAAGCACTAAAGCAGAAGATCGTACCGCTCAGCCACAGATGGAAAGCACCGATCCATTTGCTGGCATAGCAGGAGAAGAGAAAGCAAAATACGCTTTAGCCATAGCTATTGCAGGTGGACACCACACCGTACTTATTGGTCCACCGGGCTCAGGAAAAAGCACACTTGCTCTACGCGCTGCAACATTATTGCAACCACCTCTTGAAAAAGAGTTTCAAATTGAAGTGGCAACACTACACTCCGCTGCAGGTCTTGATCCGGCAGAGGAAAATGTTGGTGGATCTTCTTCGGAAATAGCGGCACCTTATAGAAATCCTCATCACACCATCTCAATACGCAACCTTATCGGCACGCTCTACGGTGGGCCAGGGGAAGTTACACTCGCTCATCGCGGTACACTTCTCCTCGATGAAATTGCACTGTTTGAAAAGAAAACTATCGATGCATTGCGTATACCGCTTGAACAAGAAACGATATCGCTGACCGCTGGTCGACATCATTTTCGTGCGCCATGCAATTTCACCCTCATTGCCACTGCTAATCCTTGCCCATGCGGCTATCTTGGTTCAAAGGCACGACGTTGCACATGTAGTGCGAGCAGCATTGAACGATACAATCAAAAACTTGCCGGGCCTTTTGCTGATCGCATTGCCCTCTGGATCACTATGGATGCGCAGGGAGGACTCCTCTCGGACAATACCCCAGCCGCAACACCTCATTACAAAGAAATGATTCTGCGTGCGCGGCACCATCAAAAAGGGCAAGGTGTTTTTAATAGCAAGGCACCTCTCGATATTGTACTCTCACGCAGCACCATTCCACATGAATCAAAGTCACTTCTCCTCGCGGCGGCACAGAAGCAATCCATCTCCTCTCGAAAGATACAGGCTGTGCTGCGTATAGCAGCCACTATTGCCGATATGCACGACGAAACAATTTTACACAAAAAAACCATGATTACAGCCATGGAATTAGCCGGCATCACATAAAAAAGCGTCTGCTATTGGAAAGGATTGCGCGCACCACGAACTTCGAAGTGAAGGTGTGGGCCGGTAGACTTACCCGTATTTCCGCTGTACCCAATGGTCTGACCGCGGTAGACACGATCACCTTGCTCGACAATAATGCGACTTAAATGACCGTAGAGGGTCTGCGTACCGTTTGCATGACTGATTACGATATAGTTTCCATACCCACCATTCCAACCACCAGAGCGCGCAATGATAACATCACCCGCAGCGGCAGCCAGCACGGTCGTCCCAACATTTGCGCCGAAGTCGACACCATTGTATCCATGGAGACCTTGTGTGCGTACACCATCAACAGGACGAGTATAGTAATCATCGAAGACAACATTACTAATGCCACGAGGCTTTGAAGTAGGGGCATTGCTATTGCGCGGCACGCTCACCGTGCTTCCAGAGAAAGCGATCACTGACGCATCACCATCAGGAATAGTGATCGTATCGCCGATAGAAAGGGCACCCACAGAAGTAAGGCCGTTGAAACGAATAATTTCATCAGCATCTGCTTTATAGCGAGCGGCGATAGATTTGACCGTATCGCCTTTCTTCACTGTATGCAATACACCAGAAATAGGGAGGATGACGAGCTCGCTTCCTATTTTGAGGTTGTTGCCCTTAATATCATTGGCCCAACGAATTGTATTTGTTGAAACCTCAAACATTTTAGCGATACTTGAAAGCGTGTCTCCTTCGCGCACAACGTAGACGCTAATTTGATGCTTAGCGGCCTTTTCTTTTTCAATGCTCCCAATGGTGCCGAGGGGGCCAGCATCCGCAATGACAGCGGTACCATTCACAATAGTCGGCTCTGATTTTGAGCTCTCAAGATTGCCAATTGAAATAGGGTTGAGGTTGGCCTCAAGCAGTGACATGGTCTGTATAGAAATAGGAGCAGGCGACACTGAAGCGGCGGCAGAGGCGGCGAAGAGGTCAGGCACGATAGAAAAAACACCCGCTCGAGCAGAAGAGGGTGCAGAGAAAGCTCCGAAAATAGCGCTAAAAATAAGGACGAGGGCGGCACAGAAAGGACCTGACCCTATATAACGGCCTATCTTAGCCATATTTTCCCACTGTGAACATGAAGCAAAGAGCTTTTTATAAAAAAGCCCTGAACTAAGCCATATTTTCACCTTTTCCCCATGTGTGCCCCGAGGCTTTTTGGGAGAAGGATCCTGTGGGTTTGTAAGAATACGTTTGGCGTTAGTTTTTGATAATCTTTTCGGCTGCCTCCTATTTACCTAAACGGCTTTGTTAAGCCATAAAATAGAGGCACTGGACGTCGGTTAAACCAACGGATTAAGTCTACTCCCCCCTAGGGGAAAGTCAATCAAGGGGAGGGGTGCCTGTGGATAGTAGGGGGATAAGAAGCCAGGAAGGTAAGAGGTTAGCAGTGAAAGGGAAAATGTCAGAGTGGGGGGTCCAAGTCTGAGAAATTTCGCAAGAAAATAGGGTTTGCCCAAAAAATGTCGCCCTTCACCCTATGTAGCCATATTTCACCACAATTTTCGGCCTTTTTTCTGACCTTTTACTTTTGACCTTTTACTTTTTACTTTATAATGCGTGGGTGAATTATCTGGATTCCCTTAATCCTGCCCAAAAAGAGGCTGTCCTTCATACTGAGGGGCCGCTTCTTATTCTTGCTGGAGCAGGTGCCGGCAAGACAAAGACCATTACCCACCGCATTCTCCACCTCATTCACCAGGGCGTGGCTCCGCACAATATCCTCGCCATTACCTTTACCAATAAGGCCGCCAAGGAGATGCGCGAACGCCTTGAGAAGATGCTTTCTAGCGAATTTGGCTCAACATCGGACCCTGCCGCCAATATAAATGGCCCTGTTTCCCTTATGGAACGCCCTTTTGTGAGCACCTTTCACTCGCTTGGCGTCCGTATTATTAAGGAAAATGCCGAAAGAGTAGGTATTCTCAAGAATTTCACTATTCTTGACCGCGATGACTCCATAAAATCAGTGCGCCAAGCCGTTGAGGCGGAGGGTTTAGATCCAAAACAGTACGATCCGGCCAAATTCCAAAAAGTCATAAGCAGAGAGAAAGGCAATTTTGTGACTATTGAAGCCTATGAGCGCATTATCGGCAAAGAGTACTATTCCAATTTGACTGCGCGTGTATGGAAGCGCTATGAGGCCAACAATCGCAAAGAAAACTCTCTCGACTTCGATGATTTGCTTGCGAAGGCGGCTTTGCTTTTGCGCGACCATCCCGACATACGAGAGCGCTATCAAAAACTTTGGAAGTACGTTCATATCGACGAGTATCAAGATACCAATGGCGTGCAATACAATATGTCAAAGATGCTTGCAGAGCAGCATCACAATATTTGTGCGGTGGGGGACATTGACCAAAACATTTACAGTTGGCGCGGCGCTGACATAAAAAACATTTTGGATTTTGAAAAAGATTATCCGGATGCACGCGTCATTAAACTTGAAGAAAATTATCGCTCGACAAAAACTATTTTGGAAACAGCGAATGCAGTGATACGCAAAAACAAGCATCGCCGCGAAAAAAATCTATTTACCAACAACGGTCATGGTGAAAAGATTTCGCTCTTTGATGGATACGATGAAATAGAGGAGGCGCACTTTATTGCCTACAATGCGAAGCAGTTGATCGCCTCTGGTGTTGACCCTGAAGAAATTGCCGTGCTCTATCGTGCGAACTTTCAATCACGCGTCATTGAAGATGCCTGCCTCAAACATGAAGTGCCCTATGTGATGCTCGGCACACGATTCTTTGAACGACGCGAGGTGCGCGATGCTCTTGCCTATGCACGTGCAGCGCTGAATCCCGCATCAATTGCAGATGTGAAGCGTGCTATCAATACACCGGCACGCGGCATTGGAAAGGTGACACTCCTCAAGGTGCTCGCTGGAGAAAAAGAATCGATTGGAGGCAAGGCAGGGGATGCAGTGCAACGCTTCTTCGACTTACTTGAACGTATTGGGAAAAAAGCAGCCAATGAACCTGCGTCCTCGATTATGCGTTACATCGTTACAGAGAGCGGACTTGAAGCTGCCTTCAAAACAGCGGGCACCGGTGAAGATCTTGAGCGTATAGAAAACCTCCAAGAGCTCGTCAGTCTCGCCACCAAGTATGACTATTTGCCGGCACCGCAAGGTCTGGAAAAATTGATTGAAGATGCGGCCCTTGAATCGGACCAGGATGGCATTGATGCACGTCGCGGCATCAAACTGATGACCATTCACGCCTCAAAAGGCCTTGAATTTCAATATGTTTTCATCACTGGACTCGAAGAAGACCTCTTCCCTCATCGTCGCCTCAATGAAGATTCTTTGAGTGATGGCCAGGCCGAAGAGGAGCGTCGCCTCTTTTATGTGGCCCTCACGCGCGCCAAGAAAAAACTTTTCCTCACCATGGCTGGCATGCGTACTATCTTTGGATCAAAGCGTATGAATGTACCTTCGGAATTTCTTGGCGACCTCGACGAAGCCCTGCTTGAAAAGGCCGAGTACGATGGGCCGCGCCCTGAGCGTGAACCGGTGATTTATATATAAGCATGCGCCGCACATACACTTCGATACACTTATGATTTCTCTTTTTGCAAAAAAATCGCTCGGTCAAAACTTCCTCAAGAATCCTGTGGTCATAGCAGACATTGTCGCTGCCGCCAACATCACAGCGGGTGATCTTATTGTAGAGGTGGGCCCAGGCACAGGTGCACTCACCGAGGCATTGCTCGAAGCGTGCATAAAAGTAGGAAATGGAGCGCGCCTCATTGCTATAGAAAAAGACGCACGTCTCATTGCACCGCTCAAAGAAAAATTTGCAGATGCTTTGAATGCGGGCACCTTTACTCTCCACGAAGACGATGTGCTCACCCTGAAGAGCGAGGTCCTTACTCCTGATCAACGTCCTTACAAAATTATTGCCAATATTCCATACTACATTACGGGAGCATTTTTTAGAAAATTTCTGGCCGAAGAAAAACACAAGCCGAGCGACATTGTGGTCATGGTGCAAAAAGAAGTTGCTGATCGCATTATGGCGCACGATGGAAAAGAAAGTCTGCTTTCTATTTCAGTAAAAGCGTATGGCACGCCGACCTATGTGCGCACGGTCGTGCGCGGCAATTTTAATCCTATGCCAGATGTTGATTCTGCTGTCATTGCCATTCACTCAATACACTCACCGTGGCACGATGCTGCGAGCGATGATTTTTTCTGGCGCATCCTCCACGCTGGTTTTGCCCACAAACGAAAGCAGCTCCTCGGTAATTTATTGAGCGCAGGTATTGGAGAAAAAAACAACCTCGAAGCATGGCTCTCTCGTGCGCATATTGCACCAACAGCACGTGCAGAAGATCTCTCCATTCAGGATTGGCTCACTTTTCTCGCTACGAAAGAGGGATAGGGAGGTGCGGCGCAAGAAAAGACTTTTTCTATAGATACGCTATACTTAGGGCATAGCAATGGCTGCTTCCACTCAAAAAAACAAATTTCTCCAGCCCTCACGACGCATTCTTCTCGTTATTGTGTTCGGGGCGCTCATTATTGCATTTGCCATTTTCAATAGTCGGGGCAAAAAAATCAGTGTTGTACGCGCAGAAGACAATGTTTTGTCGAAAAATGGCACTGCAGCCCTTATAAATGGCGATATTTCAAAGACAAATGCCCTTGATAGCGACAACGATGGCCTCAAAGACTGGGAGGAGACCTTGTGGGGCACCGATCAACATAAAGCGGACACTGACAATGACGGTACTAGCGACGGAATTGAGGTCAATGAGGGCCGAGATCCCCTTATTCCTGGCCCCAATGACGTATTTGCCGACAAAGAAGCAGTGCAAAAGCTTCGCGCAAGCACTCAGGAAACAGAAAACCTCAATGCTACCGACCGTTTTGCCCGAGATCTCTTTGCCAAATACCTTCTTTTTAAGCAAACAGGTGCTAGTCTCGACGAAGAAAGTCGCGATGCAGTCTTAAATAGCGCCCTTGAAAGTATCGTGGCTTCCTCAAGTCCAAAAACCTGGAATACGGCTCAAATTAAGACTATTCCAGCAAATGACACCGTACGTAGGCAGTACGGCACAACCTTAGGCGCCATTTTGCAGCAACACACCCCGTCAGATGCCAAAAATGAGCTGTATTTGCTTGCCCAAATGAGCGAATCAGAGGATTATTCGAATGCAGCCCTCTTGCTCAAAATGGCAAATAGCTATGCAAGCATACTTCAAAAGTATGCCGCCCTCACGGTACCTGATGATGCAGTGACACTTCATGTACACCTTTTAAATGTCATAAGCGCCATCGAAACAGATGTGCGCGCCTTCTCGGGGATAGAGAAGGACCCCGTCACCTCTCTTGCACATGTAAAGCCATACGGAGAAAATGTTGATCGTCTGAAAGCCGCTCTCTCTGCCTTACAAACCTATTTTTCTGAGCACAACATACGTTATGAACATTCTGATCCAGGATATTCATTCACACAAAGCGCACGCTAGGCTATAATTTTTGTAATGGAGCGCATATTCCAAAGTCGCTTCCGCATACGATCGGCATTTTTATGCTTTGCCATTCTTTGTCTTAGCATAGCCGGTGCTTTTTTCGTACCGGACCTGATCGTGAAGCCGCAAAAAGCTGAGGCTCTTTTTGGTTGTCTTGGTCCGGCTGGAGAAGCGCGCTATCAGGGGTATCGCGCAGCTGGCGCCATGTCTGTACCTGTGTTTGATACTGGGATTTTCAGTGTAACAACCAGCGTAGCAGCTGCCACAAATGACGTACAAACAAAAGAATGTTATCTCGACGCTATTATAAAAAATATAGCCAAGGCCATTGTCCATGAAATCGTCAGCTCCATAATTGAGTGGATCAATAATGGCTTCGAAGGAAGCCCTTCATTCGTCACCAACCCAGAACAGTTTTTCTTTGACATTGCCGATCAGGAATTGGGTCGCATGATTGATGGAAGTGGTTTGGGATTTTTGTGTGATCCATTCAAAATAGAATTCCAATTTGCCATGATTTCGCAGCGTAGTCGTTATAGATCACCATCACGCTGTACCATCACAGGTATTATTATGAATTGTCAAAAGTTCGCTGT
>CAZKGX010000005.1:0-2721 GCA_964552645.1 uncultured Candidatus Saccharibacteria bacterium | reverse complement strand
ACCTCAATGCGCAAAGCCATTTGGAATCACGTGTTTCAAGTCGCCAAAATGTAGCCAAGATTCAGCTTGATTGGGGTAAGGGCTTCCGTTCATTGCTCGGCAAAGATGGCAATATAAAGACACCGGGCACCTTACTTGAGGGACAGTTGGAAGGTGCATTGGGACATGATATTCGCGATCTTGAATTGGCAAAAGAGTTTGATGATATTTTGGGTGCACTCGTGAATTACGGTATTTCAAAAGTCATGAAGGGAGGTCTTGGCGGTTAAGTGTATACAATGTCTCATATTTTATTTAAAAAAATAATAAAGACAGTTTCAGTGTCAGTGGCACTGCTCTTTCTTTTGCTTGTACTTGTAGGGCATAGCCTTACTCCTACTGTCGCCTTGGCACAAGCTACCTCTGCCGATCCAAACGATCCTGCCACAAAAAATCTTGGCAGCAAAACCATGGAGGACGCTTCGAAAATAAATCCCAACGATAAAATAGGGACCTCGAGTAAGGGCGTCAATTCAAATACAAGCGACAGTGCAAGCAAAAGCGGTTGGTTTAGTACCACGGCCTCGAATATTGCAGAAGCAATGATACGCTGGGCCTGCACCTCAGTCCTTACACTTACAGGATACCTTTTGAGCTGGAGCGCTATGCTGCTCAACATCATTCTCTACACCACCATTGTCAAAATGAAGAGTGTGCTGGAGAACATAACAGTCATTGATACCGTCTGGAAAGTAGTGCGTGACTTTCTCAATATGTTCTTCATCTTTGGTATATTGTGGGCCGCGCTCTATCACATAGTAGGGCAGGATGTTGGCCGCGGATTGCGTACGGTTATTTTCCACATCATCGTCGGAGCCGTGTTCATGAATTTCAGTTTGACCATGACCAAGGTGCTTATAGACTTTTCAAATGTGGCGACCATTGGGCTTTATGAACAATTGCCTGGTGTATCGATTGATAAGCCTGACGCTCCAGGACTTTCGAACTCCATTATGCAATCCATAAAGCTGCAATCTATTTTTGCGGCCGGCTCAAGCACTGACACTGTTGGAAATCTCATCCAAGAAACAGGTGCCACATTGTCCAATGTCGGCCTCTATGTGATTGCTACCTTAATGGGTTCATTTTTGATGCTGATGACATCGTTTCTCTTTTTGGCCGCTTCATTCTTATTTATTGCACGTTTTATTATGCTGCTTTTCCTCCTTGCATTGTCCCCGGTTGCTTTTGCAGGCTGGGCCCTGCCATTCCCTCAGATCAGCGCTCAATCTACTCGTTGGTGGAAAACATTGAGCGGTCAACTAACCTTTCCAATTGTTTATATGCTCATGCTCTGGATTAGCTTCCAGATCATAGTGGAGGGGAATATAGCGAAGGCTATGGGCATCGACAGCGGAAAGCGATTTATCGATTCATTCTCTGACCTCAGCTCATCAACCATAGGACTTGTCTTGAATTATGTTATTGTCATGGGCTTTATGTTCCAGTCTATTATCCTTGCTGCCCAAGCAAATGCATATGGTGCAAAAACGATTCAAGCATGGGGAGCAAAGCAAGCGAAAAATCTCGGTGGAGCAATTGGTCGCAATACTGTTGGTCGCGCGGCGGTGAGCCTGCAGGAATCAGGTGCTGTAAAAACCCTACAGAGTGTTGCGCCAGGTCTTGGTGGGGCAGTGTCACGTACAATTGGCACTGTTGCTGATGCAAAATTCGGCAGTGATAAAAACTTCCGCGGCGCCGTCAAAGCAAGAGCCGATCAAGCTGAAGCAGGGTATAAGAACGTCACAAATCCAGGAACAATTACTCGCCGCACACTCAGATTCGAAAGTGATGAGAAGTTTAAGGCTCGTAAGGAAGCCGCCGAAGCGAATGCACGTAGTCGTGGTGAGACATATGTTAAGTCTATAAGTGGAGAAACAATGGTTGGCACTGCAACTGACCGCCTCTTGGGCACCTCACCAGCACAAGAAGCTGAGAGAAAAGCGGTCGCTGATGCAGCAAAGGCCCAAAAGCAAAAAGACGAACAGAAGGATCGCGAGAAAAGAAACACCGCCAGCCTTAAAGAGGCCTTGGCAATGGCAAAGGGTACACCTCAAGAGATTGCCGAGAGAAATAAAAAGATTCGAGAAGCTATCAATAAGATGGGTAATAAAGAGGTTATCGCCCTTGGAACTGAGACCCTTCTTGATGCTGATGTAATAAACAATCTTAAGGATAGTCACTTTGAGGAAATTGAAAAAGCAGACACCACAACCATTAACGATGAGAAGAAGGCAGAAATTCGTGCGAAGCGCTATGAAGCCTTTACCAGCGCTATTGCAAGTGGCAATGCAGCTGGTGTTGCCTCAGCAATTGGCAATATGTCTGAAAAGACCTTGCAGGGTATCAATATTGACGCCCTTACCGACGATCAACGTAGAGGATTTATTGATAATTTGAAGTCATCACAATTCCTCAAACTACTTAAGTCGAATGATTTGAAGGCTCCTCAGAAAGAAATTCTCCGCAGTGATCGTTATAGAAAGATTGATAAGCGAAACACTGGTTCCTACACTATTGCCGACATTCCAGCGATAATAGGCCGTTTGAGTCCAGCAGAAATTGCCGATCTTGATAGCGAAATCCTTGAGGATCCTGAAATCATTAAGAATCTCAGAGTTGAAGCTCTCAATGAGATGATAAAAGAAAATGTATCCTATAGCACTCGCCAGAAGATTCAAA
>CAZKGX010000004.1:22573-22920 GCA_964552645.1 uncultured Candidatus Saccharibacteria bacterium | reverse complement strand
CGAGATGCTTGTTCAGCAATTGGTGCAAAGGCAGCCTACTGGCTGCCTGATTACGCCGGTGATTTTTCCTTGCCGCATACCTGAGGCACAGGAAGATCGGGCTAAAACACTCCTTGGTGTATGTCCGTCTGGTCCTCCGACCGGCATTATATCCCTGGGTATGGACTCAGGTAAAAAGGGGCTCTGTGTTGAGACCGAGGCGCGCAATCGCATCTGTAATAAGAAGTATTGCCCGGATCTCGGGGAGCGGCCCATCGACCTAAGATTTGGCTACGACCATGAATTGTCGATCGACCTCACGCTGTGGTGTGTGTCGAAATGGCAAAGCACCTGCGCGATGCGGGGGA
>CAZKGX010000004.1:0-22563 GCA_964552645.1 uncultured Candidatus Saccharibacteria bacterium | reverse complement strand
GTAGGAGGCGGGTTGTATGCCCCCGGCCAGTTTGGCGGAGAGCAACACAAACATCGCGTGATGCTGGTGGTTTCTGCTGTAATCACCTTGTGTGGCAAATGGAGACGGCTGGTGATCGAGGACTCACTTTGCCGCCGTGGATCTATCTTCACATACCATGCACCGCAGAGTGTATAGCCCCTGCAAAACAAGCGGAGTTTCTTGCTTCCGGGAAGGTGTTTGCAAGCCTTCCTGATCTCGTCACTGCCATCAGCCTTCTCATACAGGGAAGTGCCATGATGCAGCCAGTAGAAATGTCGTCGTCATGATGCGCATCAAAAGTGTGTACAGGACGAATGCTTACGTGCAGCTCACGAGGACGGCCCTCGCGGGCTGTTCTTTTTATACTCGTTTACACTCTTCTGGTGTATTTTCTTTTGTACCGTCTTTATTCAAAATGCACTGCGCTCTTTTCTTTTTCTTTGATGATGGCGGCGAGGGGAGCGTGTATGCTAAGGTCTGGGCTTTCATTGAGCATTTCTTTTGCTGTAGAGCGGGCGGCCTCCACGAGCTTTGGATTTTTGAGGGCCTCCATGGCAAGGTCGGAGAGGCCCCATTGTTTGCCGCCATAGAGTTCGCCTGGACCGCGGAAGGTGAGATCGTATTCGGCCAAGGCAAAGCCGTCGGCTGCGTGGGTGAGAGCGCCAAGGCGCTTGGCAGTCTTTTCATTTGTCTGCTCGGCAAAGACAAAACAGTATGGTTGATGCGAGCTGCGCATAATGCGGCCGCGGAGCTGGTGGAGCTGGGCAAGGCCGAAACGCTCGCCTCCCTCTATGACCATGACGGTGGCATTGGGCACATTAACACCTACTTCGACCACAGAAGTGGCACAGAGAATATGCGCACGGCCGGACGCAAAGGCGGCCATAGCCTCATCTTTTTTGGCCGGATTCATTTTGCCGTGAAGGACAGCAATTTCATAGTCAGGGAAAACTTCTTTTTTGAGACGCTTCGCTTCGGCGACGACAGAGCGGGCTTCAAGGGCCATTTCTTTTTCTGGATCAGGTTCATCGATGCGCGGACAGATAATATAGACTTGGCGGCCATGAGAGAGTTCTATACGCAGGCGTTCATAGACTGCTTCGCGCTCTTTGTCTCGCGGCAGGACAATTTCGGTGATTGGTTTTTTGCGACCAACAGGCAGGTCAGATAAAACAGAGAGGTCGAGGTCGCCGAAAATGGTGAGCATAAGGGTGCGTGGAATCGGGGTGGCAGACATGGTGAGGAGATGAGGGATGGGTGCGACGGTACTAGCGGCGGCGGTATTTGGTGCGACAGTAGGCACGGTAGATGCAGATTTTTTACTGATCCCGCGCTCTTCGGCATTTTCTTTTCGCAATAAAGCGGCGCGCTGAGCAGTGCCGAAACGATGCTGCTCATCGATAATCACCAGGGCCAAATGTTTGAATTGCACCCATTTTTGAATAAGGGCATGCGTGCCTATGACAATGCTTATTTCGCCATTTGCAACCCATTTCGAAAGCTGGGCGCGGGAAATATCGGTTGGCTTCAAACTACCGTCGGCAGCGCGTATTTTTGAGGGAAACTTTTGGCAGCCGCTGCCGGTGATAAGGGCAATGTTAATTCCTGCAGCCATACCTGCTTCGCCAAAATAACTTATGAAAGAAGTGAAGTGTTGCGCGGCAAGGATTTCGGTCGGGCACATATAGGCCACTTGGAGTGTGCTTGCATTGCGGCCAGGTGGACGCGTTGATATAACTGCATATGAAGCGGCGGCAGCCACGAGGGTCTTGCCCGAGCCCACATCGCCTTCAAGGAGGCGGCACATAGGTTCGCCCGCCGCAAAATCAACAAGTACATCAGCAATAGCTTTTTCTTGTCCTGCAGTCGCACGATAGGGGAGATGGTCAAGAAAGGTGCGAGCAAGCTCCTTTGCGTGGCCATCTACCGGATAACTCGGCATAGCCTTAACTTTGCGGCGCGCCTTTTCATTTATAATTTGAATACAAAGCATTTCCTCAAAGGCAAATCGCTTACGTGCAGCAGCGGCATCCTCATTGCGCTGCGGTTCATGCACATAAATCATTGCGCTTCCAAGGCTTGGCAAATGAAATGCTTCACGCACATGCGGTGGTAGTGGATCATCGGCATCAAGTGACTCTATAAAGCCGGGCACAGCAAACAATTTTCGTATACGATGATATATCCAATGCGAGGTAATGCCGCGCGTTTCTGGATAGACCGGATAGAGTATGTGCGCAGCGGCAGCACTTGCTTCATCGAGGGCTGCATCTTTGAATAATGAATCAGCAGTACCGGTTGGCACGCTCGCTACCGCCTCGATTTTTGGATTACTCAGGTAGAGCTCTCCTGTTTTGCGACGCTCACTGACCGGTCCTTCGGCGCGCACCAGGGCACCATCGGTGAGCATTTTGGCTATATATGGTTGATGGAACCATACCGCATGAATACGCCATGTATCAGTGGTGATGGTGGCTTGCGACATGGGAATTTTGGTGCGAAAGCCTTTGCTTGATTTCAATCCAGAAAGTGTGCCAAAAACGATGGCCTTCGAACCCTTGGTAAGGGTATCGACGCTCGTGAAGGTGGCAGTGTCACCATAGCGCACTGGAAAATGATAAAGCAGATCGCGCACAGTCACCATGCCCAGGCGTTGCAACCCCTCTTTTTGTTCGGGCATGAGGCGCGGGAGTGCTTCGAGGAGTGGTGTAGAAAGAGTGATTGCCGCCGCATTCACCGGTCCCTGTTTCTGTGCCGCTTTTTTATTATTACTTTGTAGCATAAGGAAAAAGAAAACCGCCCAATGCAGAGCGGCCTTCCTCGGTCTTTCATCGGATGTCGATATGACCTTTGGCAACATGAGCAAACGCCCTGCGCCTTTATTCTACTACAATCGTGCCTGTCGCCTTAGCATTCGACATGTTGTAATAATTCCAACTACCGCGCTTCAAAAAGACGAACTTAAAGATGCCGCCTTTGCCCACAGTGCTTTCCTGGAGGAATTCATTGTAGGTAGGGAGGCCAATAGCAGTCTCAACATGCTTTACACGCATTGACTGTGAGCTCTGATTAATGAAGGTGACGGTGCTGCCGGCCTTTACGGTAATGGTTGCAGGGGTAAAGCGACCATTGCTATAGAGCACAGTGTTCTTGGCAATAGTCTGCGGCTTAGTCGACACGCCCGGCTTGCTGCTGGTGGTTGTGGTGCCAGTACTTGTGGTGCTGGTTGCATTTTGCTCCTGACCTGCATTTGGCAACATGCTTTCATCACCGCCCTTGGTGCCCTTGTCCACGTAGAGAATGACAGCAAAAAGGACAATCAAAAGAATGGCGACGCTTAAGGTCACATTGCTTTTGATGGTACGCTGTATGGTGTTAAAAAATGATTTCATAGTGATTGTGCATTGGGTCAAAAAAGAGCCTGTTTCAGGCTTTTATTCGCCGCATGCGCATAATAAATTAATAAGGGAACGGACATATTATAGCATAAAGTGCTATTTTTAGCAATAGTGAGGGGGTGGTGGGGTAGAGGTGGGAGGATATGAAAAGGCCCACCCCATACGTAGCGGGGTGGGCCGATTTCGCGTCAATGCCTTTGGCTTTCCTCTTTTGGCCGTGAGGTTAGCCGGTGGCGGTGGCTTCTTCGAGGGCGACGATGGTGCCCTGGGTCTGTTGGGTGCCGGTCGCGGCAAGTTTGACGCCGATGAGGGCGACCTCCCTTCCGACTTCGGCGTTGCCGGGCGCACGGGCGTTCGCTTCGTTGTTCAAGGAGATAGCCGTCGTAGTCGCGGCAAGCGTAGTGCCGTAGCAGACTCCCTTCTCGGCGGCCTGGGCCGGCGGTGATACGTCATTCGTCAGGTCGACGGCCACGGCGATCTGTGCCGGTGCCGGGATATGCGCGTCGGTATTCCTCAGGGCCACGTCGATGGTGTTGACGGTGCCACTGATGTCCAGGCTGTTGGTGACCAAGGCGGTGTCGCTACTGCCGGCGCCGGTGAGCGAGATGTAGGCGGGCGGTGCGGTCGCGGTGGTGTTGTTGGTCCAGGAGTCACCCGCAAACGCGCAGGCGAAACCGATGGTGATGAGGGCCACGAAAGTGGCCGCGGCGATCCACGGATGACCCGTATTACGACGGGTCGGCAGGGCATTCATATGTTGCGTCCTTGTACTCCACCTTTAGTGCCGGTGGGGGGCAGTAGGTTTTCAATTTCCATACGACAGCAAGCCCCTCAACGGAGCTCTGCTTACGTGGAGAATATCAACCTTCCAAGGAGGTATGCTACTCCTCTCATTTTTAAAGTCAAATTAAAATGACATACCTGTGCATAACTGCACACTTTATTTTTTCGGGGCCGCACGATTCTTTTTTATGATTGGCTTCGTGCGACCCATCCAAACAAAGCGAGGCATTACCACGCCGTCAATAGTGACCTTTTCAATAAACATAGAAGCGGGACGGATCCATAGTGCATGGCGACCAAAATCAGGTGAATTGTAGAGGGCTTGATAGATCACCAAAGGCTCAAGCGTCTCACTATGATGCCCAATGCCGAACACTTTATAGAGCGTGCCTTTTTTGCTATGGCGATAGAAGCCGGGGCGTATTTTTATTTCCGCGTCTTTTTTAGTACTCTTTCCATTCTTCTTTGCAGCGGGCATCTTTGTTTTTTATTTCTATGCTTTATTTTTTTCTGGCAATAAAATGCAAGTAGTGTCTTGAGCCTGGCTTTATCGTATCAAAATGAAGGATAATAAAACCATGGGCCGCCAGGAGGGATTCAATTTCTTCTTTTGTATAAAAACTAAACCAACGCATGAGCTGCATTTCTGAGCTTGGGCGATGGAGCTCCTCGGTGCCTTCAATAAGACCAAGGCCAAAGATGCCGTCTGGTTTCAGAACGCGATGAATTTCTTTGAGGGCGACGCCTATGTCGGCCTTTTTTACGTGGAGGAGAGAGGTGTATGCCCATATGCCGTCAAAGGTATTTGGGTCGAAGGGGAGGTGCATGAAATCGCCGAGGATGCTGGTGAGGCCTTTCGCTTGGCAACGCTCGATCATGGCGGTCGATGCATCAAGGCAGGTTACATCTAAGTGTAGATCTTGAAGAAGGAGGGCGTCACGGCCGGGGCCGCTGCCAATGTCGAGGATGGTGGGGTGGGTGAGTCTCGGTGTGGTGGTAGAGTCGGTGTTGGTGCGAGCTTCTTTTACAAGGTCAGCAAAACGGGTAATAAAATCACGAGGAAATCGATCCCAAAAATCAACGGTTTCGTCATCGTATGTCCCAGCCATTTTATTGTAGGTGTCGATGGTGAGGGGGTCCATAGTGTATGAGTATGCATTAGTACGACCTTGTTTATTTTCCTAGGAGACGGACAAGGAAAGATAGGGAAAATATACACCATTTGCCCTTACCTTGAAAGTGGTGCAGGGAAGCCGTGTAGGAGAATGGAAAATGTGCTGCTTTTGGAGTACAGTACCAAGTGTAGAGAAGTACTACGCACTCCTATGTTTTCAAAAATCACATTGCAGGCATTTCCCAAAGAAAGAGAAGAGCGTCTCCGGGCGATCTATCGTTTTAGTATGTTTGAAAAAATGATGTATCGCTCCAATCTCTGGATGCATACGCAGAGGGTGTTTTGGTTGCTTGAGGAGGTGCTGCCTTTGGCCAAGGCGCATATGCGTATTGATATGGAAAAAGCGCGGGCACTTGCTTTGGTGCACGATGATGCGGAGATGATTACGGGTGATGTGCAAGCGGGGCATAAAGCAAGAATGTCACCGGCGGAATTGGAGAAAGTGGCACAAGCCGAGGAAGAGGCCGTGATTACTTTATCAAAACAATTTCCAAAAAAGATACATGGGTATTTCTATAAAGACCTGCTCTTGCATTCATTGCGCAAGGATTGTGTTGAAGCGCAGCTTGTGTCGTATGTTGATAAAATTGATGCTCTTTGTGAAAGCGTGCATGAAATATACGCCGGGAATATAGCGCTCTTGCGTGCAGTGATGTTTTATATTCATACCCTTACTTTATTTCCAAAAAAGTTTCCCGCTTTAGCGGATTTTCTTGCTTCAAAGAAATCATCGCTCACCTATATCATGGATGTGCATCGTCCTGATAAGGCAGAGGCGAGGTATTATACGCATTTGAATGCGCCTCATAGGAAGGAGTCAATCAAGGTTGAAACGGATTTTCCTTTCTACAATACGTGGAGAAATGTGGTGATAAAAAGAGGTGGGACCGAGGGTGTGGCGTGGCTTATTGAGCAGAGGGAGGGGTAGGGGTTCGGTCCTTACAGGACCGGTACAGGCTTCGCGTGCACTCGGGCCAAGGGCCCTCGCGCACATGCTCAGCCTTTTCGAATCCCCCACGCGATGCGAGCAGTCGCATCGCTCCCTTCCTTGCTCGTACTTTTGTAGGCGCTCTTCGAGCGCCTTTCTTTTGAACTCGCTGCGGAAGGGGGGGGATTCGAACCCCCGAGGGCGGTTAAGCCCTGCCTCTTTAGCAAAGAGGTACATTAGACCACTCTGACACCCCTCCAATGTCGCTAGAATAGCATAATGGAGGGGTTTTGCGCCACCTTTATTTCATTTAGTATGACATGGTGGTGTTAGAGGTGGATAAAAAGAGCAACCCCTACCGCACGAGGTGGTAGGGGTTGTGATTGGCTGAGGTGTGCGATTGCTCGCTCTCAGTGGGGTCTAGCATCAATGGCCAGAAACTTACTACCTGCTCGGAAACGGTGTGTCTCCGCCTGGGCGTTACCTTCTTGTGTGCCGACGTCTCTGCCGGCAAGGCTGATGGTTGCTGCAACGATACTCTCTCCTTGTTGGAGAATGAGCGGATATACTGCCACTAGCCTCCCGGTGCTGTTGTGGTGATACGGTACCCCCGTAGCAATAAGGGGGAATAGCCAGGAGCAACTCCCTGCTTGCTCCATCGTCACACGAGCAACGGCGAGCAGGTCGAGGGGGCACGCTTGCACCAAAGTACTTTCAGGTCCTTGCTCGACAATGATAGTCGCCACTTCGTCGGGGGTGGCAGAATCATCGATCTGAAGAACGTATCCAGGGAAGGTGCGTTGTGCCGAGGGCATGACCTGCTTCTTCGTCGCATACATGCGCCATTCGGCCCTCATCACATTCACTCCATGCAGAGTGGGTTCCGCAGCGATGATGTCGGAGAGTGTCCCATCGCCGTGTGCTTCGACCGTGAGGTTGAGTCGTTCGTCAAACCATGTGAATCGCGGATGCCTCACTTTGCTTTGCAAGGCAGGTTTCGGCGTCAATCCAATCATAGCTCCTTTTCCCGGGATGATTACATCCCGATGTGTGCTGCCCTCAATACATAAGAGAGCTTTGCCCGCATAGTAGTACTTTGATACCTCCAATGCAAGTCTTCGTGGTAATTCCGGATACACCCACTTTTTATCGAGCAAAGGTAAGGGCGCGTACGTTTTGTACGTTATGTGCTACGAGTGTGTTTCGTGCCGCAGCAAGAGTTGAGCCTGTGGTGCACACATCGTCGATCAGAATGATAGTGGCAGCAATTATTTCATCTATTTCATCCTTCTTCAGCATGGCCTCGCCTTGTTGTGTCAAAGAAAATGCATTATGCAAATTGAAAAGGCGCGCCTCGCGAGAGGGTAGTTTGTTTTGAGCACGCGTATGGCGGTGTTTTTGCAAAAGGTGTAGGACCTCTATTTCATTTTTATCGTGTGGTATAGTCGTGAGAGCCGCTGCGATAAGACCGATATGATCGTAACCGCGCTCGCGCCGGCGTCGTCTTGAAGAAGGGATAGGGACAATGTATATGTGTCGCTTTATCTCGGCGCTCTTGGTGCTCTGGGTACTCTCGTCGCTCTTCGTGCCCTGTTTTTCAATGTGCCGCAGCATCGCATGTGCCATGATTGTTGCGGCAGCATCGCTTCGTTCGTATTTCAGAGCCCATACCAGGCGTTCAGTGAGTGGGTGTTTGTAGGCACAGCAAGCATCTATCCATGGGTATTCAGGTGGTGGTGGCGGGGCAGGAGGAAGGAAATTGATAAGCTCATCGATAGTAGAGGAAGTATGCTGAGTATGCTGGCCTAGTACCACCTCTTCAATCCAACGCAGTATCGGGTCTTTTGGGAATAAGAAATCCATAACATATTGCAGTAAGGGTGTGATATACTTTATACGCATGTTCGGTGCATTAAAGAATCTTTTTAATAAGAGCGGTGCCAGCGCGCTTGGCATCGACGTCGGTCCTTCATCTATAAAGGTTGTTCAGCTTGAAAAACGCGCAGGGAGAGCCGTGCTTAAGACGTACGGTGCCCTTGCTCTTGGTCCGTATGCTGGCATAGAAGTTGGCCGTGCTACCAAGTTGCCAACAGAAAAAGTTTCAGAAGCCCTCCTCGATCTCTTGCGCGAAGCGGCCACCTCTACCAAGAAGTGCGGCCTTTCTATTCCTATGTCGGCTAGTTTGATTATTTTGATTGAGGTCCCTGCTGCAAGCGAAAAAGACCTCGATCAGATTATGCCTATTGAGGCCCGCAAATACATTCCTATTCCTATTAGCGAAGTGGCGCTTGATTGGTTTGTGATTCCACGTGAAGAAAAGGGACTGGCTGAATCAGAGCTTGAATCCGCTCAAAATCCACAAGGACAGGGGAGTGGGCCAGGTGCCTACGGTGAGAAGCTGCAGGTGATGCTCATTGTGACGCACAATGATGCTATTAGCCATATGCAGGAAATCACCCGCCTCTCAAGTCTCGATGCAAGCTTTTTTGAAATTGAAATTTTCAGCACCATTCGTTCTGTACTCGATCATGAGCCAGAGCCTGTTATGATTCTTGACCTTGGCGCCGGATCGACAAAGCTCTACATTGTGGATCGCGGCATCTTGCGCAGCTCGCATATTATTACTCGTGGTGGGCAGGATATTACCCTGGCTCTTTCTAAGGCTCTTGGTGTGACCGTTGATGAAGCAGAGGCATTGAAGCGCAGCAAGGGCCTCTTCCTTGGCGCCGAAAACATTCAGGCTTCTGGAGTTATGAGTGGTGTCATTAACTTTATAATGTCAGAAACGACCCACGTTATGGCCAATTATCAGCACAAATACAATAAGGCCATAACAAAGACCATATTGACTGGTGGTGGCGCTGCGCTCAAAGGTTTGCAGGAAATTGCTCAAAAAGAGCTTCGTACAGAGGTGCAGCCAGCTCGTCCTTTTACCAAAGTTGAAACGCCGGCCTTTTTGGAGCAAGTGCTCGCCGAAGTTGGCCCTGAATTCTCAGTGGCTGTAGGGCTTGCTTTGCGCCGTTTGCAGGATATGTAGTCAGAGGAGGAGGCTTGCACTGTGGCGGGGGAGGATGCGTAACATCCTCTTTTTTGTTTCTTCCACCTTTTACCTTTTCCTTTTTACCTTTTCCTTTACAATAGAGCATATGGATCCGCGCCTGCAAACATCGTTCATTCCTAAAAATCCACTTGTTGAAGGAGGAAGAAGACAGTCGAACATGTCACCGCGCATGAGCTATTTCTTTATGAGCTCTGTTGTTGTTTTTGTAGTCACCCTCCTCATATTCTGTTTTTTCTTCGGATATAACGTATACCTTAAGAAAAGCATTGCGAGCATGGACGAGCAACTTCGAAAGGATATGGATTTTCCGGCAAATACCATTAACGAATTAGCTCGTCTTGACTTACGTATCAACACATCAAGTGAAATACTGAAAAATCATATTGCCGCCTCATCTATTTTCAAACTATTTGAATCCATTACCGCAAAAAATACACAGTTTTCTAAATTACAATACGTGAACGATACTATGGGCATCAAGGTAACCGCTAGTGGTCGCAGCGCAAGTTTCAACTCATTGGTATTTCAGTCCGACCTTGTGCGTAACCACCGTTCAGTAAAAAACCCAATTTTCTCTGATATCCACTTGGATGATTTTGGGAATGTGTTATTTGAATTAGACTCATCTGTCGACAAGGATCTGCTCTTGTATGCCAATAATTTTGGTACCACCACCACGCAACAGTAAGGCTCATTTATCTTCCTACTATTTTTTATGACATCAAACGTTACAGCTATAATACTCCTCTTGCTCTCGATAGCCTCTTTCTTTTGGGGTATTAGCCCGCAGAAGGACAACTGGACATCGCTGCGCGCTACCGTTGCTGCGCGTGAAGAGGCTTTGGAGCAAGCAAAAAAAGTGCGAACCATCCGAGAGAGCTTACTTGAGCGAAGAAGGAGTATTACTGATGGTGATATGGAAAAGTTAGGGAAGCTCCTTCCTGACTCTGTGGACACTATTCGTTTGACCAGAGATCTTCAAGGTATTGCTGCTCAATACGGTATCATTATCAAAAAGATCGATATCATTAAGGATACACCTACGAGTAGGATCGGAAGTCAGACGGGTGCGCTTGGTCCTTCCCAACAAAAATACGAAACACTTGGTATTTCTTTTGCCATGTCTGCAAGCTATGCGAGCTTCTTGTCGTTCCTGAAAGATCTCGAAAAGAGTCTAAGAATTATCGACATCACTTCAACGGCAATTCAGGCAAATCCAAATAATAAGAGTGGCGACATGTTTGATTTCACCGTTGGTGGTCGTACCTACTCACTTAAAGATCAATAATCTATGAGAAATTACATTATAACAATGGCCATCGGTGTACTTCTTATAGGGGGCGTGTTTTTTGTGCGCGCATCTGCACAGGGTACAGCAAATGGTGCGCTGACTAGTGTGCAGGCAACAGGTACTCCCGGGGGCGTTACGGTAGGGAATGCCGGAGATCCGTCTCGAGATGTTCTTTTCCTCCTCAATAGACTTTCGAGTATTAAAATCGATAAGGCCATCTTTGAATCAAGGGCATTCAATTCGCTCCAAGATTTTGGTCTTAAGGTTGTGGATGAAGCCTATGGTCGTCCTAATCCTTTTGCTCCAATTGGAAATGATGTTTCGCTTCCTATTACCGAAACCAATAGCATATCACCTGTCTTCGTCCCAACAACACCGAGTCCAAGCCCTATTCCAAGCGCCTCAGTGAAGCCAAGTCCTTCTCCAAAGAAATCCACACCAGCTTCGACACCAGCCAATACAGGTAATGGTTTCGATGATGGCTCAGGATTCTTCGATCCGACACTCTAAACCACCTTAATCGTATGGGAATCATTGAATTACTTTTAAATAAAAATCTCATAGCCCAAGGCGATGTAGCCCAAATCCAAAAAGAAATTGAGGATGCGGGGGGCGATGTTGATAGCGTGCTGCTTCGTCGCGGCATTAATCCCTATGATCTGCTCTCAACGAAAGGGGAGTACTTTGGTTTGCCGACACGTAGTCTTGAGGGGCAGACCGTACCGTTCGATATCTTGAAATATGTTCCTGAAGAATCGGCGACATTCTATAAGTTCGTACCAGTTGGCCTCAAAGACGGCATATTGGAAGTTGGTCTGGTTGATCCTGACAATATTGCTGCTCGCGATGCCCTTAACTTTATTTCAAGTAAGGTCAATCTTCCTTTCAAGATTTTCCTTATCTCCCATGAAGACTTTGAGCGTGTGCTCGAAATGTATAAGGGTCTCTCTGGGGAAGTAACCAGTGCTCTCAAGGAGCTTGATACTGAGCTTTCTATCGATACCAATACCGCACCGCAAGATGAAGCGGCCATTACGACAGGTGCTGGTGGCACACGTATTATTGAGGATGCACCAGTGACCAAGATTGTGGCTACTATTATTCACTATGCAACTACTGGTCGCGCTTCCGATATTCACATTGAGCCAATGGAAGAGAAGGTGCGCATCCGCTTCCGTGTGGATGGTATTTTGAATACAAGCCTCACCTTGCCCATAAAGGTACATTCAGCATTGGTGGCGCGCATTAAAATCCTTTGTAATATGCGTCTCGATGAAAAGCGTAAGCCACAAGACGGTCGCTTTACCGCCAAAATCGATGGCAAAAAAGTCGACTTTCGTGTCTCAACATTTCCTTCGTTTTTCGGCGAGAAGATCGTGATGCGTATTTTGGATACTAGTAAGGGTATTCGCACGCTCGCTGAGCTCGGTCTTAGTGAGAAGAATCAGAAGGCACTGCGCGATGCTATCGATCGCCCTTACGGCATCATTCTTATTTCTGGTCCTACTGGTTCCGGTAAGTCCACGACGCTTTATTCAATGTTGAATGAAATTGATCGTGAGACCAAGAACGTGCTTTCACTCGAAGATCCAGTCGAATATAACATCGAAGGTATGAATCAGTCGCAAGTTCATCCTGAAATTGGCTATACCTTTGCTACTGGTTTGCGTACCACACTCCGTCAGGACCCTGATGTCATCATGGTGGGTGAGATTCGCGACAAAGAAACGGCGCAGCTCGCTATTCAAGCTGCTCTCACTGGTCACTTGGTGCTCTCGACCATTCACACCAACGATGCCGCTGGTGTGATTCCGCGTCTCCTCGATATGGGGGTCGATCCTTTCCTTATCGCCCCAACCCTTATTCTTGCGGTGGCGCAACGTCTCGTGCGTGTTCTCTGTCCTGGTGGTGGCAAGCCTATTCCTATTGAAGGTCCTATTAAAACCGTCTTTGACAATGCCTTCCAGGACCTTGCTCCGCAGTATAAAAATGAAATCACCTTCACTGATAAGGTCTATGAGGCAGTACCTACCGCTGAATGTCCAAAAGGTACTTCCGGCCGCGTCTCCGTCATGGAAGTGCTTGTTATGGACAGCGATTTGGAGCAGGTGGTGCTCAAAAATCCAACAGGACCAGCCGTCTTCGAAGCTGCACGTGCCAAAGGTATGCTCACTATGAAGGAAGATGCTATTATAAAAGCAATGAAAGGCGTCATTCCTTTCGAGGAGGTGAGCGCTCTCTAGTTTACCACAATGGAGATGAATAATAATTCAAAAAAATATAAAGTTTTAATCGTCGACGACGATCATTTTCTCCTGTCGATGTATATAAAGAAATTCAATGATTCTGGCTTTGAGGCTGTTGGTGCCACTGATGGAAATGAAGCCTTGGCCAAGATAAAAGACGGTACCTTTAATCCTGATATTGTGCTTCTTGATATGGTTATGCCTGTTATGGATGGGTTTGAAATCATTGAGCATATCCGCAAAGACCATTTGATTCCTAATGCCAAGCTCATTGTCCTCTCAAATCAAAGTCAGTCAGCAGATATTGAGCGTGCAAAGAAAATTGGCATTGCAGGGTACATTGTAAAGGCGACGACTATACCATCGGAAGTTGTCCTTGAGGTGCGCAATATAGTAAGTGGTGCCAATGAGGGACAGCCGATCAGTGCGGATCAATAAAAGAAAAGTAAAAGGTAAAAGGTAAAGGGTAAAAAGTAAAAAGTCAGACGGTTTCCAGTGCCAAAAAAATAATCCAATGGAATATAAAAACACAGTAAAACAACTTCTTAAGATAGTGAATGATGAGGGCGCCTCAGATCTTCACATTGCTGAAGATCGCCAACCTATCATTCGTGTATCGGGTCTGCTTATGCCTCTGGTCAAAATCCCGGCGCTCACTCGTGCTGACCTTGAAGGTATTGCAAAAGTTATTGTGCCAGAGAAAGACTATAAGGAATTTTTTGTAAAAAAAGAGGCAGACTTTTCATATGATGATGCTGGCGGTGCACGTTTCCGCGTTAATGGTTTTTTCCAGCAAACCAAGATGGCTTTTGCATTTCGCCTCATTCCTCGCTACATTCGAACGCTTGAAGAGCTTGGCTTGCCTCGCGTTTTGGAAGAGTTTACAAAGAAGCCGCAAGGATTCTTTCTTGTGGTCGGTCCAGTGGGACAGGGTAAAACAACAACCCTCGCAGCAATGATTGATCTTATCAATACCGAGCGCCCGGAGCACATTCTCACCATTGAAGATCCTATTGAATACATCATTGAGCCAAAGCGCTCCATGGTTGATCAGCGTGAAGTGGGGATTGATACCGCCGATTTTAACGCAGGCCTTACTGCCATGTTTCGCCAGGACATTAATGTAGTGCTTCTTGGTGAAATGCGTGGTATCGATGCTATCTCTACTGCAGTGACAGCCGCTGAAACAGGTCACCTTGTCTTCTCCACACTCCACACCAATACCGCTTCACAGACCATAAACCGCATCATCGATAGTTTCCCGGCTGGTCAGCAGGATCAAATCAGGTCTCAGCTTTCAACGAGTCTCACTGGTATCTTCTCGCAGCGCCTCATTCCTCGTATTTCAGGTGGTCTTGTCCCTGCCTATGAGCTCCTGATCAATAACAATGCGGTCGGTAACCTTATCCGTGAGCGCCGTGTGCATGAAATCAATACGGTCATCGAAACCAGTTCAGAGCAGGGTATGATTAGTATGGAGCATTCATTGGTTGAATTGGTGCGCAAAGGTGAAATTACGGTCGAAAATGCGCGCCTCCACTCATTCAATACAAAAGCGCTCGATCGCATGCTCTAAAAGTAAAGAACAGGGTACAATATACACACAATGGTATTTAATTATAAAGGAGTCGATGCAAGCGGTTTGCCAAAAGAGGGTGTCATTGAGGCACTGAATATTGATATTGCTATTAGTTCGCTCCAGCGTCGCGGTCTGACCTTGGCAAGTATTACGCCGCAAGGGCAGGGTAGTCTGCTCAATATGAAGTTTGGCTTCTTTGAACACGTTGCTATTAAGGATGTGGTTATCTTGTCCCGCCAGATCTCAACGCTTTTTCATGCTCAAGTATCTGCACTTCGTGCGTTTCGTCTCCTGGCTGATGAGACTACAAATCATCGTCTCGGTGAAATCTTGACTGTCGTTGCGGATGATTTGCAGGGCGGAAGCTCTATCTACAAGGCACTTGCCAAGCACCCAAAGGTTTTTTCCGATTTCTACATAAACATGGTGCGATCAGGTGAAGAATCAGGAAAACTGGCTGAAGTGCTCGAGTATCTAGCTGATTATCTTGACCGCTCCTATCGCCTTATCTCAAAGGCACGCAATGCGCTCGTGTATCCTGCCTTCATTATGTTTACGTTCGTGGTGGTTATGACTCTCATGTTGACTGTCGTGATTCCAAACATTACTAAGATCATCGAGGAGTCGGGGCAGGAGATTCCTGTCTATACCAAGGCTGTTATTATGCTGAGTACAATACTGACGCATTACGGTATCTTCATACTCATCGGTCTTATTATTGTTGGATTCTTCTTCATCAAATTCATTCGCACTCCCGATGGTCGCATGTCGTTTGATCGTTTTCGTCAAAAAATCCCTTATGTCGGCTTGCTGTATCGCCGTCTCTACTGGGCACGTATTGCTGATAACTTAAATACGATGCTTATTTCTGCCATACCGATTGTTCGTGCGCTTGAAGTGACTGCCGCAGTGGTGGGGAGTGCTGTCTATGAGCAAGTCTTGAAGCAAGTGCTGCAAGCGGTGCAATCCGGTTCAACCCTTTCTGATGCATTTGCAAAACATCCAGAGTTGCCGGGTATTATGATTCAAATGACTAAGGTTGGAGAAGAAACGGGTGAATTGGGTGATATTCTCAAAAATCTCTCCTCGTTTTATAGCCGTGAAGTGGAAAATGCAGTGGACACATTGGTAGGCCTTATTGAGCCGACTATGATTGTGTCGCTCGCCGTTGGCGTGGCTATACTCCTCGCTTCTGTGCTCGTTCCGATTTATAACATCTCTGCAGGGGCTTAGGGCAAAAAAAGGATACGTGCAGTGATATCCACAGCGGTACATCTCTCATCCCTTTATCTTAGCCACAAAGTCGCGGTATAATACACGGAGCAATCATGGAATTCGGGACCATGGGGGCAGTAGGGATAAAACCCTTCACAATTATTAGTAGTTAATTATTCATGAAAATGAAGAAAAATAGCGCTTTCACCCTCATTGAACTTTTGGTGGTGATTGCAATTATCGGTATTTTGTCGAGCGTTGTATTGGCGAGCGTCAACACAGCTCGTGCAAGAGGTGCGGATGCAGCGGTTAAGAGTAACTTGGCAAACATCAGACCACAGGCAGAGATTCTTTACGACACCTACGGTGGTTACGGTGTTGATGCTACTCCTACTACGTTTGCTAAGGCTGCGTGTGTAAGCACAGCAGACACCTTGTTTGCTAACACAACCATCTGGAATCAGATTCAGGCTGCTTTGACTGCAGCAGGTTCAGGTGCTCTTAGCTCATGTGAAGTCCTTGCCAACGGTACTGCATGGGCAGTTGCTGTACACCTGAAGACTCCTCTTAAGGCATGGTGTGTGGACAGCACAGGTACTTCAAAGGAAGCTGCTGTTGCTGACCAGTTGCAGGCTACTTTGAACGGTGTTATCACCTCAGCAAAGTGTAACTAGTTCCACCCCTCGTTTCGTTTGTCAAAAACCGTCATGCTCTGCATAGGCGGTTTTTGATTTGTCTGATAAAATGAGGGGGCACTATTATCTACTAAATGTACCCTTACGCACTTTTATGTTCACTCTACGTCTAAGAAAAAACAAGAACGCCTTTACCCTTGTCGAACTGCTCGTTGTCATTGCAATTATCGGTATTTTGTCGAGTGTTGTGCTGGCTTCATTGGGAAATGCACGTGCAAAAGCTCGCGACAGTAAGCGCGTCTCCGATATCAAACAACTCCAGCTTGCTTTGGAGCTTTTTGCTGATAATTGTAATGGTCAGTATCCTAATGCAAACATAACAGGAAGCGCTCTTGCAGCTAACTCAAGCAACCTTGCATGCGCCACACTCACACTTGGTACATTCCAGAGTACTATTCCAGTGGACCCTGTTGGCGCCACCAACTATGTCTATGCGTATTCGGTCGTAAGTGGAAGTACGTACAAGTATCATCTGGGCACTGCACTCGAACTTTCAAATAGTAATTTGAGTGGAGATGCGAATTTTGACAGTACCACTGCTCCTGCATATACCAATGGGTTTGTCGGTACTACGGTGGGTTGTGGGGTGGCAGGGTGGAGTACTCGTCAGCAATGTTACGATGTAAAGAATCAATAAAAAGAACGGTTCTTATTTTTGTAAAATATACATAGCATGATCACAGAGTTCAGCGTTCTCTTCTATAGTGCAGTAGCGGTCCTCGGGCTTATTGTCGGAAGTTTTCTTAATGTGGTGATAGCGCGCTATGGTACGGGGATGACTGTTGGGGGGCGATCAAAGTGTTTTTCATGCGGAAAGCAATTATCATGGTACGAACTCATACCGCTCTTTAGTTTTTTGGCGCAAGGAGGGAAGTGTCGCGGGTGTAAGAGTGGCATTTCATGGCAGTATCCTATTATTGAAGCTCTCACCGCACTTATCTTCTTGCTCGTTGCCACTATCTCAGCGGCGGACCCTCTTATCACTACATTCGATGGATGGTTTGCATTGACTATACTATGTCTTAGTTTGGTAATGGCTGCATACGATGTGCGACACAAAGTAGTCCCTGATGGTATGGTGTATTCTACGGCAGTTATAGCACTGATATACACCATAACTCGTAACCTCATTTTCACCCCCTATTCTCAGTCATTCCAGGAACTTGGTTGGGATGTAGCCGCAGGTTTTATTGTGGCCATTCCATTTTATCTCTTATGGAAAATATCACGTGGAACGTGGATAGGGCTTGGTGATGCAAAAATCGCACTGGTAATAGGGTGGTTCCTCGGTTTACACGGTGCAGTCTCTGCCATCATCTTTTCATTCTGGATCGGCGCGCTATACGCCATCATTGCACTTCTTTGGGATAGAGGGTTACGTACATTGCGTGGAGGGCATCATCGTTCGTCAATTAATATAAAGACGGAAGTTCCGTTCGCTCCATTCTTACTTCTTGGTATGATTATTGTATATGCCACAGGTGCAGCTCCTGCAGATATAGTGGCAGCCATTATGTTCAGTGCATCGCGGTAAGTACAATTTGTCCGAGATGGATGCATCGTATTGATATGTTTAATCTCACTTCACAAAAGAATAAAACCTCGCCTATACTGTTTCGCAGGTGTAGATCGGGACACCGTGCCTTCACCCTTTTCGAAGCACTTGTCTCAATCGCTATATTCACCATTCTGACAAGCGTGCTTTTGGTGAAAAATAATCAGTTTCGTGGCACTACAGCGCTCAATAATCTCTCATATGAAATAGCTCTGATTGTCCGTCAGGCGCAGGTATACGGTCTTAGTGTGACCAAGGATGTGGAAAGTACCGGTGATCAGGCATTTCAAAGGGCGTACGGTATTCATGTTCCACTCACAGGTAGCAATAGTCAGTTTATGTTTTTTGTGGACCGTAATAATAACAGTGTCTATGATCCAGGTGCAGGTCCAGGCGTTCCTGGCGACGATTTGGAATTATTCACATTACGTAATGGCACGACGATCTATAAGGTATGTCTTGATATCGGTCTTGCTACAGAGCGGTGCACCGCCATCTTGCCAGACGCGTCAAATCACATAGAAGTTCTTTTTAGGCGCCCTCTTCCTGATGCTAGGTTTCGTGGGGTATTCGGTACAATCACGTATTCGAGTGCCTCAAATGCTTCTATTTTCCTGCGATCCAATAGTGGTTTATGTCGTGAAGTGTATGTCACAAGTGCTGGTCAGATTGGCGTTCACGAAGTTGTAGCTTCTTCGCTATGTAATTAATATAAATTAGAGCTACAATAGAAAAGCCCGATGTCACTTCATTGCATACAAAAAAGAACAACACAGCACGCCACACAGCGTGGATTTACTATCATTGAGGCCGTTGTCTCAATTGCGATTTTTACTACAGTAATGGTGGTTGGTGCTGGTTCATTGTTGTCTATTATGACGGCCAATCGAAAGGCTCAGTCAATTAAGTCAGCAATGGATAATCTCAACTTTGCTGTTGATAATATGACAAGAGCTTTGCGTACAGGTTCGGAGTATTGGTGTAATAACGATCCAGTGAATAGGAATTGCGGTGTCAATGCAGATGCAGGCCCCTCCGTCTCTTTTAGAGAGGACCCTGACGTAGCTCTTCGAACGATGTATTATGTAACGCCAGTGGCAAATGGTGCCGTAACATGTCCTGCGACAGGGGGGACAATCATGCGTTCAAGGCAAGGGGTGCCGATTGATGAGGCTATTACTTCCGATGAAGTCCATATCACCTCTCTGAAGTTCTATATATATGGAGCAAATCCAAGCTCGGGAACTCCTTCCGACACACAGCAACCTCGTGCGGTCGTTTCTGTTTCTGGTTTTGCCGGTATTTCTCCAAAAGATTGCACCACATTTCACATTCACACATCAGTGACGCAGCGATTCTTCGAACAAAATTAATCACATGAGCCTCTTTTCATTTTTAAACAAAAAAAGATATGCGTTAGCAGCATCAGATCATATGCTTCGGGGGAGTCGCGCTTTCACGTTGATAGAAACATTTGTGGCTATCTCTGTCCTTATGGCATCACTTGTCGGGCCGCTCACTGTTTCACAAAAAAGCTTAGCCCTTTCTGGATATAGCCGTGACAAGATGACTGCCTATTATCTCGCCCAAGATGCTATGGAGTATATTCGGGGTGTTCGTGATGATAATGCGAAGCAGGGGAATGCATGGAGTCAATTTGCAGATCGTCTCTCGCCCTGCCTTATTACCCCTTCTAATGTTGGTTGTACGCTTGATAGCTCGCAGATTTTCGGTATAAACGTTACGCCGGGGCTCTCTACAATACAGCCTTGTGGTTTGCAGTGTGGCATCATGACCTATAATGCATGGCTCGGTCTGTACACTGTATTTCCTCCTGATGACAATAACGTGGCTACAATATTCACGCGCACCATCACCGTTTTCCCAATGCCGTCAGATCCTACCGGTGCGCATGAGATTGGTATTGGTGTACAGGTAACATGGACGAATGATGGTATTGCGCAGTCATACAGCCTAAAGCAAGATCTCTTTGATTGGTAAAAGAGCAATAGCACACATATGAATGTAATGTATAAAAAAAACCATAAAAGTGATGCACAGTTCGGGCGCATACGAGGCTTTACCATTTTGTATGCGGTGCTCATCGCCTCTCTCCTCTTGTCTATCGGAGTGAGCATTTATTCGCTTGCAGCTCGCGACTTCATTCTTTCGAGTGCAGCCAGTCAGTCTCAGATCGCGATTTTCGCTGCAGATACCGGATATGAGTGTGCGCTCTATTGGGATATAAAGGGGAGTACTCCGCTTAACAATCCGATTTTCGCCATAACCACAGATACGATAGAGGCCACTGCCGGCGTCTATCCGTGTGCCTACACAGCAGATATATCTGATGTTGCAGCGTCGTGGACACAAACAGATGCAGGACTTATTAGAACCACGACGTTTTATGTATCTAGCACAGCAGATGCGGCCGGTCCATGTTCAAAGGTGGCAGTGCGCCGTCAGGACAATCTTGATGGCAGCCGCAGCGTCTTTATCGATTCTCGAGGCTACAATACATGTGACAATATCAATCCTCGCCGTGTTGAGCGCGCTATTCAGACGGGATATACCGTCCATTAAACACATGAAGGTACGGGACTCCTTGCTATAAGGTAAGTGCTGCGATTTTCAAAAAATGCCGCCGGATAGTACAATGGCAGTATGAGTAAAGATCACGGTAGTGGCAGCAATACCTCCGAAAAGGCTGAAAAAAGCGCTGCAATAGAGCGCCTTGCCAAGCTGCGTGCCGCCATTGAGCGCCATCGCTACAATTATCATGTGCTTGATAAGCAGGAGATTTCGGCGGAGGCGCTCGATAGCTTGAAGCATGAGCTGGTGCAGATTGAGATGCGCTGGCCGGATTTGATCACCCCTGATTCTCCATCCCAGCGCGTGGGCGGCAAGCCGCTGCCTGAATTTTCCAAGGTGCGTCATAAGGTGACGCAATGGTCGTTTAACGATGCATTCAGTGAGGAAGACATTACTGCTTTCGATGAGCGCGTGAAGCGTTTTTTGAAGCGCACGCCGCCGCCTGCTGATCTTTCATATGTATGCGAACTCAAAATCGACGGCCTAAAGATTGTGCTTGAATATGAAAAAGGCCTTTTTGTGCGTGCCGCGACGCGTGGCGATGGGGTGATTGGTGAAGATGTAACGGAAAATGTGAAGACCATTGAATCGGTGCCACTGCGCCTCAATGAGCCAGTGAGTGGTGTTTTTGAAGGGGAGGCGTGGATGAGCAAGAAAACCCTCGCTGCTCTCAATAAGGCGCGAGCAAAAACGGGGGAGGAGCCATTTGCCAATCCTCGCAACCTTGCTGCCGGCTCTATTCGCCAGCTCGACCCCAAGATTGCCGCCGCGCGTAAGCTTGAAAGTTTTATCTATGATATTGCAGAGCTTGATCGTCCAGTGCCGCCGACGCAAGAGGAAGAACTCGCTCTCCTTGAGACGCTTGGCTTTAAGGTCAATCCACATAGGAAGCGCGTCACGAGTGTGGCGGGTATTATGGAGTTTTGGCGCACATGGCAAAAGCGCGCGCCTCGTGAAGATTATTTGATTGACGGTGTGGTCATAAAAGTAAATGAACGCGCCTATCAAGACGAGCTTGGCTATACGGGGAAGGCTCCGCGCTGGGGCATTGCCTTTAAGTTTCCCGCTGAACAGGTGACGACGGTGGTGGAGGATATTGTGCTGCAGGTCGGCCGCACTGGTGTGGTTACGCCTGTGGCGGTGTTGAAACCTGTGTCGGTGGCCGGTACGACTGTTGCCCGCGCAACACTCCATAATGAAGATGAAATCAAGCGCCTCGATGTGCGTATTGGCGACACGGTCATCTTGCAAAAAGCGGGCGATGTTATTCCTGATATTGTGAAGGTGTTGACTGAGCTGCGTACGGGCAAAGAAAAGCCATTTGTATTTCCTGCTTTTGCCGAAGGGTGCGGCGGAGATGGGCGTATTGAGCGTATTCCGGGGCAGGCGGCCTATCGTTGTGTGGACCTGGATTCTCCGGAAGTGCTGCGTCGCCGCCTTACGTATTTTGTGTCGAAAGCTGCTTTGAATATCGATGGCTTGGGGCCGCGCATTCTCGATACCTTCTTGGAAAAAGGACTGATCTCTGAGGCGGCAGATATATTTGAATTGAGAGAAGAAGATATTGCACCACTTGAAGGCTTTGGCCAAAAGTCTGCCGAAAATATTGTGGCAAGCGTGCGTGCGGCTTCGCGTACTACCTTGGCGCGCCTTTTGACGGGGCTTTCTATTCCGCAAGTGGGCGAGGAGACTGCCTACGATGTGTCGCGCCATTTTGAGGGCGCTATAAAGCGCCTGCGTGCGGCAAGCGAAGAGGATTTTCTTGCTATTCCCGGTGTGGGTCCGGTGGTGGCAAAGGCATTGGTGACCTGGCTGCAAAGTCGCAAAAACAGCGCCATGCTCGATCGCATTTTGCAGCACATTACGTTGGTGAAGGAAGGTGAAATGGGTGTGGGTGGGGTAGGGGGTGGTGGCAGCGCTAGTGGTACTGGTAGTACGACGCAAAACGCGCCCCTTGCACAGGTGTTTGCAGGAAAAACCTTTGTCCTCACAGGAACGCTGCCGACTTTGAGTCGCGATGAAGCA
>CAZKGX010000003.1:14058-23354 GCA_964552645.1 uncultured Candidatus Saccharibacteria bacterium | reverse complement strand
TACATGCGGAAATAGTTTTGGAAGGTAATGGATGCGAAGGTGCGCGATTCACGCTGGACCTTTACTCCCTCTTTTGCTTCCACGGCCTGATGCAGACCCTCAGACCAACGACCACCCGGCTGCAAACGGCCGGTGAATTCGTCCACAATAATAATCTCTCCATCCTTCACCACGTATTCTTTCTCGCGATGATAGAGGGCGCGCGCTTTGACTGCAGTTTCAAGGTGGTGCACAAGGCGCACACTCTGATCGGTATAGAGATTCTCAACACCAAGCGCTTTCTCAGCCACTTCAATACCGGCCGGCGTAATAGTAATGGCATGCAATTTTTCATCCACGACGAAATGCTCGTCTGGCTTCATGCGATCAACAATGCGAGCCAATTTTTGATACAAATCAGCCGACTCTTCTGCGGGCGCAGAAATGATAAGCGGCGTACGCGCTTCATCAATCAAAATTGAGTCGATTTCATCAACAATGGCATAGGCATATTGACGCTGCACCACATGCTGCTTTTCATAGGCAATATGGTCGCGCAAAGAATCAAAGCCGAATTCATTGTTGGTGCCGTAGGTAATGTCAGCGGCATATGCATCGGCGCGAGCAACGGGACGCAAAAATTCATGCGTCACCTTGAAAAAGCCGGTAGCGTCGCGATCGGCGTCTTTTTCTACATGCGTAGGATCATATACATACGAGGCCTGGCTATTTAAAACGCCGACTGAAAGACCAAGAAAATTGTAGACCTGCCCCATCCAAGCGGCATCACGGCGTGAGAGATAATCGTTGACTGTAACCACATGCACGCCCTTGCCAGTCAGAGCATTGAGGTATGCAGGTAGGGTCGCGACGAGCGTCTTTCCTTCTCCAGTGCGCATTTCAGCAATGCCACCGCGGTGCAAAATCATGCCACCCACAAGCTGCACATCAAAATGGCGCTGGCCAAGGGTGCGACTTGCTGCTTCACGTACTACAGCAAATGCTTCCGGCAATATATCGTCGAGGGTTTCGCCCGCAGCCAAGCGCACCTTGAATGCTGCTGTTTTATCTTTAAGGGCATCGTTGGTGAGCGCTTTTATATCAAGCTCAAGCTCATTAATGCGCTTCACGAGCGGCGCCAGACTTTTGATTTCGCGCTCATCGCCAGAAAAGAGCTTATTGACAGCCCCTTTCATATCCGCGCCCCATTTGGTCAAAAATGACATAGAGCTATGGTAGCAGAAAAAGCGTTGCGGCGCTATATGGGCTTGCGCGGTGGTGCGGTATTGAAAATATAAAAAATTCACCCCACATTCCTTGCGGAACGTGGGGTGTGAAGGACAAAGGTCAGAGGATCTAAGAGCTAGATCCAAGTAGCTAAGTCCCGAGGACTAACTTGCGAGAAGGGCCGCGGGGTAGGGACCGAACCAATCGAAGCCGAGCCAGAAGAAGTCCCGATTCCACGCCCCACCGAACCAGAAGAGAGAGCGGACGCAGAGGTTGCCACCCGCGAGGCGGTAAATTGTGCCCCAGAAGTAGATGTAGCTGGTGTTGCCAGCTACATCTTTCTTCCAGGATTCGGGGATGAACCCGGTGTGGGCAATGAGGAAGTCGAGAATGCAAGCATTCAAGACTGGTTTCCCTGTAAGCTCCTCGCGGAGCTCATAGCCCTTCAGGCTGCGGCCGTTCAGCTGGCGTTCGGAGAGGTGGAGACCGACCTTTCGGCCATTGATCCAGAGTTCGTCACCTCGTCTCTCGATGACGACCGTACCCATCTTGATATGGGTGTCGATGATGGCTCCCTCGAAGGGAAGCTGGGGGTCGAGGTCGGTGTCGACCTCGGCGCGGAGGGTGGGAGCTGTGAAGAGTGTGGGGGTGAGTGGTGTAGCAGATTCGATCGGCAAGGATGGCACCGCCGCCCAGCCCGCCTCCTTGCGAAGAAAGGCCTTGAGGGCAGCGACCCATAGGTGCCCCTCGTCTTTATTAACCACCTTTCGTGCAAGATCCAAGAACAGTGCAAGGACCTCATGCTTCACCGATAGGAATACTCGCAAAAGCGAGACGAGAATGTCGTTTTTTGACATCGTCTTATCCTTTCTTGTCTGATTGTTATTGAGCTCTGATATGCCGAGCGCTTATCATATGATTTCGCTCCAGCGCAAAAAATTCGTACAAGACCAATCCTTTGCGCCAAAGCGAATCTCTGTACTTTATTATATCACTAATATATATAATTGTAAATGGATGGCAAAAACCTTGTAGCTGCTGGGTTATTTGCCCCACCACTCCACCTCCCATTCAGCGCTGAGGCCCGTCTTTTCTTTGACCAGAGCGAGCATATGGTCGGCAAAAGCGCGCACCTCGGCGGCGGTGGCAGCACCGCGATTCACAAGCACCAGCGCCTGATTATTCCATGTGCCCACCGTACCGGTAGCATTGCTTGCGCCACGCATGCCGCAGACCTTATCGAGGATCCAGCCGAGCGGTACTTTGACCAGCTCTTTTTCAGCATCATTATCAGGCGATGCGTGTTCTGTAAAACAAGGCAGGCCAGGAAAGCGCGCGGCAAGCTCATTATATGTGGCGCGGGTGATAATGGGATTTTTAAAAAATGAACCGGCCGTACCCACCCTCTCCCCTTCTTCGCTAGGTCGCGTAGCGCCAGGTCGCATAGCGTCAGACTGTACATCACCAGACCTCGCATTGGCAGACCTCACATCAACAGGTCGCACATCCGGCAATTTTGCCTTGCGAATGGCGATGACGGCCTCGCGCACTTCATCCGCGCGGACATCAGCCGACGCTCGCCCTTCAAAATGATTTTGCAAATCCTTATACCCCAAATGCACCTTCCCGCCCTTGGTAAGGCGAAACCCTACACGCGTCACCACAAAGGTGCCACGCATTTTTTCTTTAAATACACTGGTGCGATAGGCAAAATGGCATTCACCAAGAGCAGCATCGAAACGCTCAACGTTGCCAGTTAAAAGATTGACCCCTTCCACGAAGCTCACTACATCCTTTACCTCAATGCCATAGGCGCCAATATTTTGAACAGGCGCCGCACCCACCGTCCCCGGAATGAAAGAGAGATTTTCGAGGCCATAGAGACCTTGGCCGACGGTGAAAGCCACGAGATCGTCCCAAGCCTCCCCTGCACCAGCTATAACCTCATAGACATGGTGCGCCGATGCAAGCGATACGTCGTCAGTGAGCTTGTGCATTTCCACACCACGAATAAGCGGACGAAGGACCACGGCATCAAGGTCCGCATCATGTACCAAAAGATTCGACCCGCCTCCAAGCACGTAGAGTGGTATGTGCTGCGCTTCAGCAAAGCGCGCCGCTTCGCGTATATCATCTACTGTATGCGCCTCAATAAGAAAACGCGCCTTGCCACCCGTGCGAAATGTGGTCAATTCCGAAAGAGGCACTCGTTCGCGCACCGTCATCATAACGGCAGTGTAGCATATCCGCGCGGAGCATATCCATCCAAAGGTGGTCAGCGGAGCGGGCTCCAAATAGAATGTAAATTATATGTGAGTGCTCGCTGACCACCACTGGAAAGATGGTTTTGATTTTGGAATGTGCAGGGGCTGGTGCGCCCCTCTCGTCTCGTTCTCGTCTTGACCTTTCACTTTTTACCTTTTACCTTTTACCTTTTACTTTCCTAAGTATAGCAGACGGCCCAAAAACGCGAAATCCCGCCAAGGCGGGACCTCACGCTTACATTCTTCTTACGAGCCAAGTGGCCCACATACGGGACTATTGTATCACGATAGAGGGAAGCTGCAACTACTTTCCTCCGCGTATCATCTGAATGTATTTTTCTCCATCGGCCTTAAAGTCAGGGATGTCGGCAATGGCTTTGCGCGCCTCTGCAATAGCCTTGGCACTATCCCCTGCACGATAATAGCTTTCTATAAGTGCCGCTCGAAGCCCAGTATTGTCTGGATGCGCCTCTACCTCCTGTTTAAAGAGAAGTACCAATTTGTCGTATCGCTTGGCCAAGACCAAAGCCTGGATGATACGATTATCAGGGACCAAGTCAGTGCCATATGCTTTCTTTAATACATCGGTAGCAATAGCATCTTTGTGCGCAATAATAGCAGCAGCAGCGTATGGAATCACCGCTTCGGGATTAGACATTTCGAGTTCATAGGCAATGCGGAATTGTTCAAGTCCCTGCTCTGTATTATTCATATTGAGATAAATAGAGCCGAGCATGACGCGAAGCATTTGCTTCTTCGGAGATAGTTCAACTGCCTTTGTCACATATGGCAAAGCCTCCTGATAACGACCATAGGTACCGAGGAGTGCGCCGTAGAAATAGAGGAGACGCACATCATTTGGTGTTTCTTCGAGCTGTGTCTTGAGCTCTGCTATAGCGAGCGTGACAAGACGCTGCTTCACATCCTCAGCAAGATTGGTCTGACGCGCAGCATCGCTGGCCAATTGAGCAAGACGCTCACGAATCTCTTGATCGGCAAAGGAATGATTGGCCAAAGCTGCTTTGAAGAAAGAGAGGTTGCCATCAATACCAGTAGCAACGGGCCCTACCGCCTGAGCGAGATTGTGTGCGGCCATGACATTACGCACATTTCCCCACCAGAATACAGCGACAAATGCCACGATGACCGCAGCGCCCAACCAACGAGCGTTGCGTCCTGTCCATGCACCGAAACGATCACCTTTCTCCGCAAAGACCTCGCCGTACATGCCATGCAACCATGCAAGAAGGCCGAAGAAAAGAATATAGCTGATATTGTTGTCGAAGACGAAGATATTGTGAATAAAATAGGCAATCAAAAGCCCAACGAACACCGTCGACTCAGCAGGCAAAAGCTTGCTCGTTGTAGAAGCATCTTGCGGCTGGCGATTTTTGCTGAACCATTCACTAATGCGATTGCTCCATGAACTACCACGCGTCAGCATAACAAGCGCCGCTCCATAGAGGATAAGATAGGCAAGGAAACCAAGCAGTCCTGCTGATACAAGCCAATCAAGGAAGACATTGTGCGCACGATCAAACCATGCCTCATGATTGTACATGCGCGGCTCATAGTATTTGTAGAAAAGGTAATTGAAGCTCTCCTGCCCCCACCCCACAATTGGTCGCTCCATAGCACCCTTAATAGCCATTGGCCAAATGGTAAGGCGAGACTTTGCTTCACCTGAAGCAATACTGCTGAAATTCAGCGTAGCGAGAGATGAGAAACGCGAAAGCACCGGATCATTTTTAACAAATGCAGTGTTCTTGAGCGACACAAAGAGAATAAGTGCTGCCACAAAGAGGCTACAGACAACATACCCTGTCCTGCGCAAGATTTTATCTTCACCGCGGCGAAGTGCATACGCTACGGCAACGAAGAGCAGTCCCACGCCCATACCAATGATGGCGCCACGTGTAGCGGTGTAGTACACAATGACCGCCTGAAGCAATGCAAATGCCCCATACATATAAGGAGTCGAGGAAAAGGTGCCTGGAGCACGCTCACGCTTTATATAACGAACAAGGAAATAGATTGAAATAAAGAGATGGAATAAAGCATAGACCGCAAAATAAGCAGAATTACCGAGCGTTGCATCAATACGAGTACTTCCCTGATGAATCTGTGCCGTACCAGTAAGCTGCGCTATACCGAATAGACCAATGAGTGTCGCCACACCAAGTGATACATTGAAATAACGACGCCACAGTTGCCCCGCTATCTGCCCTGCACGCTCAACGCTGAGCATGGTACCCGCCACCAAGAAAAAGGCGGCGAAGTGCAAGTGCATGAAGAATCCTTCCATGCGCTCAAAGTTAGACCAAAAACTCTTATGTGGATTTTCACTAAAGAGCCATGCCAAACACGATGTGACCATAAGCGCGACCACTCCATAGAGAAGCACTGATTTCTTTGGTGCATAGACGCGATCGCGCAAAGCAAGGAGAAGCCATGCAGCGAACATAATTTCCACTACCGTACGAAAGACAAAAGCCTTAGCCGTTATAAAAGGAAAAAACAGCTCTGGCAAAGGAATAAAAGAGGCGACACCGGCAAATCGCCACGACATTTGTGAAAATGGCGAAGATCCTGCAACCAGTAAAGCCACGAATGGCACGATGAAAATACAAATATAGACGATGCGACGTAAAATAGTTTCCATTATCGAATTATAATTGAGAATCGCCCTTACCACAATCAAGCCAATAGAACGCCTGTGTGCCGCACGATCTCTCGTTGACACCCCGCCGGACTCAGGTACTATTTCACCATTAGGTCCCCACATAATCTCCACCTACAACCACCCCTTATGTCTCCCCTCAAACAACGGGTCACTACATTTTTAGAATCATTTAATAAACACGCCAAGACCGACGTGGTTGCTTTTGTGAGCAATAATTTTTGGCTTAGCACCAATCGCTTCATAGGAGTGGGAAGTGGCATACTCCTTTCTGTTGCTTTTGCAAACCTCCTCCCTCCTTATGTCTTTGGTACCTATAAATACGTCATTGCCATTGCCGGCTTCGTCACTGCCTTTTCACTTTCAGGATTAAGTTCTGCTCTTTCACGCGCCGTAGCACAAGGCCAAACTCGCATTATTAAGGAAATGTTCAAGAAATCCGTACTCTGGAGCATTCCGGCAAGCCTCTGTACGCTCATTGCGGCCGGCTACTATTTCTATCAAGGAAATGTCGCTCTTGGCGCAGGTCTCACCCTGATTGCCATCTGCACTCCTTTTGCCAATGGCTTTGGTCTATACAAAGGCGTGATGCAAGGTCGCAGTGATTTCAAATCAATGGCCCTCATCACTATGACCCGAAGCCTCATCCCTATTGTTGTGATCATTGGCACAATGCTTATAACAAAAGATGTCGTGTATATTCTTATTGCTTATTTTGCTTCAAGTACTCTTTCGGGATGGTGGGTGTATACGGCCATGCTGAAACGACATGCCACCCTTCCTTCCCCTTCTGCACCTGCCACAAGCGCTGCTGATGATGAAAAAACCGCCGCCGAAACCATACACTATTCAAAACACCTGAGCATCGTTGGCCTCATTAGTCAGGCAGCCTCTTCAATTGACCAACTCCTTCTGTGGCACTTTATGGGACCGATTGCTCTTGCAACGTACACCTTTGCATCTGCGCCCGTACGCGAATTGCGCGGTCTAAGTGAAAATTTCTTCCCTATTATTTTCCCAAAATACGCTGCAAAGAGCATGGAGGAAATAAAAAAATCAGCGCCGCTTCGTATGAAGCAAATGTTTGTCATATCGGCCACATTGGCAATCATCTACATTTTGGCCGCTCCTTTTATTTTCAAATACATATTTCCACAATATACCAGTGCGGTTTTTGCAAGCCAGCTGCTCGCCCTTGCCCTCTTTATTCAGCCGAAGGGCATTATCGATACTATTATGCTTGCCCATGGGCACGTCAATAGCCGCTACACACTTACCCTTATTACAAATGGCGTAGAAATTGCCCTTTTCCTCCTCCTTATACCAAAATACGGCATCATGGGAGCAGTTGCTGGTACCTTGGCCTCAGAGCTTGTCGCGGCCGTCGTCCTCCTCTTTACCTATAGAAGATTTTAGACCCTTTCTACTTTAGCTGGTCTACCGTATACTTTTGCTATGTGTGGCATCTTAGCAATTACCTCAAAGAAGCCTCTCGGCAAGGCCTATACTGACAATGTGGTGCAGGCCATGCTCACTAGCCTCAATAAGCGCGGCCCTGACGATGCGCGCTTTGTCCGTCTTCATGATGACCGTATTGTGCTTGGCCAGACTCGCCTCTCTATTGTGGACATTGAGGGTGGAAAGCAGCCAATGAAAGACACTGAGGCTCCCATCACTATTGTCTTTAATGGCGAGATCTACAATTTCGGGGCCCTTACCAAAACACTCACTGCTGCTGGCCATCACTTTTCCTCTCGTTCTGATACAGAGGTGATTTTGAAAGCATATAAAGAGTGGGGCGCCGCCTGCGTCGAACACCTTGAAGGCATGTTCGCTTTCATCATCTGGGATGCACAAAAAGAAATTGTATTCATGGCGCGCGACCGTTTCGGCAAAAAACCGCTCTACTATACGAAGCAGGACGATGGCACCTTCCTCATTGCCTCAGAAATAAAAACGCTCTTTGCCTCAGGAAAAGTAAAAGGGATTATCGATCCAGTGGCATTGGATTCATATCTCACCTTGCTCCACGTATCACCCGATCGCTCCCTCTATAGCAATATTCATGTCGTACCTCCAGCACATTGCGCTGAAATACAAAAGAATGGCGAGCTCTCACTGAGGCGATACTGGTCAATGCCTTATAAGCCCAATCAGGATTCGTACGAAACAGCAAAGACAAAAATAAAGACCTTATTCAAAGAGGCCGTTGCCTCCCGCATGGTGGCCGATGTTGAAATCGGAAGCTTCCTTTCCGGCGGGATCGACTCAACCCTCGTCTCCCTTACTGCAAGTCGCATTGCACCCGAACGACCACTGAAAACATTTTCATTAGGGTATGGCGATGCACTAAATGAGCTCCCCTATGCAAAACAAGCCGCGGAGAAAATAAAGAGTGATCATCACACCCTTGAGGTCCACACCGATCGCAGCGCAGAGCTTCTCTCTGTTATTGCCTATATGGATGAGCCGCACGCTGATTCCTCCAACTTCCCACAGCATGTTCTCTCTGAATATACAGCTCGCTCAGTAAAAGTCGCTCTCTCTGGTGATGGTGCCGATGAATTGTTTATGGGATATGGCTGGTATTGGAAGCATGCGCACCTGCCTTTCTTTCAGCGCTGGTGGGAGCGTCTCTTCTCAAATCCTTTCAAAGGATTTTTGAAGCGTATCAGCATCTTTTCTCCACAGGAGCGCAGTCGCCTCTGGCGAGCAGACCGAAAGCCAAAGGCGCTTTTCTCTATGGTGCCTCCTGCCATAGAAAATGCGGCCGTACCGCCAATGTACAAGATGGTACTGTGGACGCTCTCAGTCTATTTACCTGGCCTGCTCCTTGCAAAAATTGATCGCACAAGCATGATGCACTCTTTAGAGGTGCGCTCCCCTTTCCTGGACACAAAACTAGCTGAATACGTCTTCAATATTCCTCTCTCGTATAAATGCGATTTCAAAAAAGGTGCGGGCAAGCTCATTCTCAAGGATATTTTGAGCGAAGACATGCCGCATGCATTTGTCTATCGACGAAAGGAAGGCTTCGGCGCCCCTATCACACAGTGGCTCATTTCGCCCACCTATCGCACCCTCATTGCCACGGTCCTGCTCAATAAACAGAATGCTCTCTATCATTTTCTCGACCATGGTCAAAT
>CAZKGX010000003.1:9541-13987 GCA_964552645.1 uncultured Candidatus Saccharibacteria bacterium | reverse complement strand
CCTTGTCACCGACTTCTACGCACAAAAAGAAAACGGGCAGAAAAAAGCGAAGCTCAAAAACGCTATGCAATTATGGAGCCTTTTATGCCTCGCCCTCTGGTTTGATAGCCATAAGAGCTTCCATATATACCCTCATGATTGATGTGCCTTCTCTTAAAGCAAAGGTGGAACGCAAATTGACTGGCATTATTACCCTTAATGCCCCCAACTCTATTGGCCGCGTGCTCATGGTCTATTTCACCGATGCATTCACCCGTCCCACAAATGCCTTCCCCACTATTCATGCAAATTACTGGGAGGCATATACCATCGCTCAGCTTTTCTTGGCGCAGGGATATACAGTAGACGTGATCGATGCAAAAAAGGACATAGCCCTCACTCGAAAATACGATATTATTTTCGATACCTTAAATGGCATTGAGCGGTATGATCACCTCCTCCATCCATGGGGCAAGCGTATTTTCTACTTCCTTACTACGGAAGCTACAGTAAACAATAAAGCAGAGGCGGATCGTTTAGACGCTATTCAAAAGAGCAAAGGAGTCCGTCTTTTATCTCGTCGCTCTATTCCGCTCTCGAAAAGTTTCGCTCTTGCTGACTTTGTCTGCGGCCTCGGCAATGCGACAACACAACAAAGTTACCTCGAAAGTATTGAAGCTGGTCATACAAAAAAGATCTATAGCATACCAGGCTCGACTACGGTAACATTTGCACCATTTAAAAGAGATTGGGAGGTGGCAAAAAAACACTTTCTCTTCTTGAGTGGTGGTGGCATGGCACATAAGGGCCTCGATATACTCCTTTCTCTCTTTAGCAAACAGACAGACTATGAGCTCCACATTTGCGCCCCTGTCGCCGCTGAGGAGGATTTTTATACTCTCTATAAGAAAGAGTTGTGCGAAACACCAAATATTCATCTCCATGGCCGCGTCGATGTTGGTTCACCGGCATTTATTGATATAGCGCGCAGTTGCGGTTTTTTGATCTATCCATCATGTGCTGAGGGTCAATCAGGAGCTGTACTCAATGCTCTTCAAGCTGGATTGATCCCTATCATCAGCACAATGTCTGGTGTGGATGTCATTGAACATGGCGGCTTTACTTTTTCTGAAATGAAAGAAGATGCGATCCATCGCGCTATGGTACACGCACTACAGCTTGATACGGCCGCTCTACAGGAACGCTCAGAGCGTATCTATCACTATGGTCGTTCGACCTATAATCGCTCTACGTTTACAGCAGCATTCGCTCACTTTATCGAGCATACCATTACAGAAAAGCCGACTATTTCCGTCATCATACCGACGCATAACGATGAAAAAACAATAGCAGTGGCAATAGAGTCAATGCTGCGACAGACACTCCCTCCTCATGAAATTATTGTGGTTGACGATCATAGTACCGATAGCACCCGTACGGTAGTAGAACAGTTGGCTGCACGAGACGCCCGCATTCGCTATGCCGCCTTACCGTGGAATGATCCAAAGCGTTTCAATCGATTCGGTCGCAATATCAATGCCGGTTACCAGGCCAGAAACTTTGGCTTCACCTTACTTTCTCCACAGAGTGATTGGGTCACTTTTCAAGATGCAGACGACGCTTCATTGCCCAATCGCCTTGAAGTGCAATACGCTTTGGCTCAAGCATTCCATGCGGCTCATATCTGCCTTGATTGGCAGCAATACCAAGACGCACTTCTCACCACTACATTTGATATAGATGCTTACACGAAAGAAAATGGAGGCTCGCTCTCAACCCTTCCTCACATTGGTCCTACGGCCATCTATGCTTTATCCCAAAAGACAAAAGGTGTCGTAGCAAACATCTCAAAGTGGCTACATGAACATCTACCATTTGAATGGAAACAGAAGCGTTTTATTAATAAACTCTTTATGCCAGACCTTAGTGCTTATCCCGGAACCGGCAATAGCCCCCTCTTTCGTCGATCCATCCTCGAGAAAGTGCAATTTCGCCCATTGCAAAGTCGTATATGGCCTTCATTTGTGGGACGTGGCGCAGATAGGGACTTTAACTTCCAGGTGGCCGAGACCTATAAGCGAAGCTATGTCGTCCCGCTTCCCCTTTACCTATGGCGCGTACCGAACCAGAACCCAAAGACTGTCAACTACAACAAGTACCTGATTTCTGCTAGACTGGATGACGCCCGTAAATGAGCCGAAAAATAGCAATTCCTCATGAAAACAAAAACGAGTAAGAAGCAGCCTTCGCCGACTGCATACAAAGTATCGCAAACAGAAAAGACACAGAGCACGCCTCACCTCTCTTTGGTGGGACTTGGAAAATTAGGCTCTTCTTATGCCGCATTTTATGCCCAAAAAGGCTATTCGGTTATTGGCTACGATATAGACAAAGCAAAAGTTGATGCCTTGAAAGTGGGTAAGGCGCCTGTGGTGGAAACAGATTTGCAAGCCACCATCGACAGTGCAAAACAAAATATCGCCGCAACACACAGCATTGAAGAAGCGGTGGGTACCTCAGATATTACCTTTATTATTGTGCCTACGCCGAGCCTTGATGATGGTTCCTTCTCAACACAATACATTGAAAATGCAGCGCAGGGCATGGGACGGGGCCTCAAGCAGAAGTCTTCATACCACCTCTTTGTACTCACCAGCACCGTATTGCCACTTGATTGTCGCGAGAAAATTATTCCTGCTATTGAAAAGTCTTCTGGAAAAAAGTGTGGCATTGATTTTGGTTTCTGCTATAGCCCGAGCCTTATCGCCATTGGAAGCATTTTGAAGAATCTTCGCGAGCCTGATTTTATTTTCCTTGGAGCCTTTGATGATCGCTCCTTCGACACCTTGAATGCCGTTTTCAAACACATTTATCCGGAACGCCCTATTGAGCGCATGAGTATTGAGAGCGCAGAGCTCGCAAAGATATCACTGAATGCATATGTGACCATGAAGATCACCTTTGCCAATACACTTGGTGAAATCTGCCAGCACATTCCGCGCAGCAATGTGGATGAGGTAACCAAAGCCCTAGGAAAAGACCGCCGTATTGGAAGCTCTGTCTTTCGTAGCGGCCTTGGCTATGGTGGTCCATGCTTCCCTCGCGATAACTTTGCCTTTGCCCATACCGCCAATCGATTTGATGTAGAGGCACCCGTTGCTCTTTCTGTTCACAAAACCAATGAAGCATTGCCTGAGCGTTTTGCTGATCGCATTGCCTCTTTGATTGATGATGCCTATACCCACATTGGCTTTTTGAGTTTGGCGTATAAGAGCGACACCAATCTCATTGATGACTCGCATGCTTTCTTTATTGCCGAGCATCTTGCCAAGAAAACTGAGAAAAACATCGTCGTCTATGAGCCATTGGGCAATGAAGAGGCCGCTGCCGCTTTGCGTGGAAAATCTGTTTCTTTTGTGAATTCCCTCGATGAGCTTATTGACGCTGCTCAGGTTGTATTTGTATCGCAGTTTGATAAGAGAAATGATCTCTTTGTCGAGAAGGCGCGCGATAAAGCAAAGCCGCTTATCATTATTGATCCATGGGGTGCACTGACACATCATAGCTATCCAAGCCACCTCACCTATATACCATTTGGCCGCATTCAGCTTGAACAGGCGCGCGAACATCTCAAAGCCCACACCGAGCGTCATTACAAACATCACCCACAGAGCAAAGCTGCCAAAAAGACACCCACAAAGAAGAAGTCCGCCTCAAAACCATCTCTCTCATCAAAAAAACGCTCTTCCAAAATTATTCAAAAGAAGAAATAATATAATCACCTCCTATGAATAGCGCTCTAAGGGTCTTCCCAAAAATCTCCATTGTCATTCACTTATTTAATCGTGAGGCATTACTCCGAGAGACCCTGGATTCTATTCTAAATCAGAACTACCCTCAGCTTGAGCTCATTGTCGTTGATGACGGTTCAACAGATAACAGCTGGTCTATTGTTGAGTCGTATGGCTCCGCTATCGCACACAAAATTCGCCTCACAGGAAAGCGTTCGTCCCCTGTCGAAGCAATTAACGTAGGTTTTGCCAGAGCAACAGGAGAAATCATGACCTGGCTTAATACCAAAAATAAACTCTGGGATAAGAGCCTCTTTCTTCTCGCTGATATATTTACCACCTTACCAGAAGTGGAATGGGTCACAGGGTTTGGCTCTACTATCGACGATGAAAGCCGCGCCATTCGCGTCGTACGCCTCTATAAACATAAATACGACTTTCTGATTGGTAAATGGGAGGTAATACAGCAGGAATCCACCTTCTGGCGACGTTCACTTTGGGATCGCACTGGCGCGATTTTGAATCCGGCCTATCCATGGAGCTTCGACACCGCCCTTTGGTCAAAATTCTTCCTTCACGCTCGCCTCTATCACGTAAACACCATCATTGGTGCCTACAGAGAAAATACCCTCGGACAAAGCATTTCGCAGCGCCCAACTTTTTTGAAGCATGCCTA
>CAZKGX010000003.1:0-9531 GCA_964552645.1 uncultured Candidatus Saccharibacteria bacterium | reverse complement strand
GAATTGAAGAGCAAGTCATCGACGAAAGATCATCTTATGGCTTTTCTTTATAACTGTCTGCGTTGTACTAAGCCAATCATACGAAATGTGCCTGATGCTATTTTTGCCCGCATCCCCGTCCTCAAAGCACTCTGCTACCCTTGTATTGAATTCCGTTTCAAAGAGGACACAAAGACATGGCACCCTTTCACCAAGCTCAAGAATCCATATAGAGTGACCCATTAAACCTCATGTCTCGCTTTTCTACATTGTGTATTCGATACATCAATCAATGCCTTGCCTTTTTCGGCATTGAAATTCGTCGTGCACAACACAACAATGCGCGAATGTCCCTCTTCGGTGCATTGCGCCAATTCCGCACCAATGAATCGATCATGCCACGAACCATTATTGACGTTGGCGCTGCATTTGGAGAGTGGTCAAAAGAAGTAGCGACCCTTTTCCCTGAAGCTACCTATATCCTGGTTGAGGCAGTACGCGAGTACATGCCCATCATACGCCATACCACTAGAACGTTATCGAAGGTGCATATTCATAATAATGCCGCGACGAGCGCGAAAGGACCGGTCACTTTCTTTGTGCACAAAGACTTTGTCGGCTCTTCCTTAAAAACGGAGCACGAAGAGTACAATCAAAAAAATAGTGAATCGCGTACGGTGCCAGGCACAACAATAGACTCTCTTATTGAGGAGCATCACTCAAAGGGTCCTTATTTTATAAAAATCGATGTCCAGGGAGCAGAAATTGACGCCCTTAAGGGTGCGGAAAAAATACTTCCCCTCTGTGCCGGCATCCTCCTTGAAGTCTCCCTTATACAAGCATTCAAAGACGGGCCAATCCTTCATGACATCGTTTCGTATATGAAGAGCAAAGGATTTATTGCTTATGACATGTATAGCTTCAGCTATCGCCCGCAAGATAAAGCCCTTGCCCAAGTCGATATGATATTTGTGCCGGAAACCAGCCCCCTCATTAAAGAGAAAGCATTTGCCAATGAAGCAACTCGTAGAGCGCAAGATCAGAAATTCAGAGGTATATTCGAAAAGCACCTCAAAGCTGCCGAGGTATATGCACAGAAAAAGAATATGGCGAAATAAAGAGGTTTACTTCTTTTTTGTTGAAGGTCTAAGAGGTTTTTTGTTTGCCTTTGTTTTTGCCTTTGCTTTTTTAGATGAAGATGATGCAATTGCGCGCTTTGTCGCTTTTACATCAAGAGGATGTGCATGTGCGCCGACACCTTTTCCATGTGCTTTTATCTGGCTCTCTATCCATGTAAATGTCTTGGCAATACCTTCAATAAGAGGCTGCTGTGGCGCCCATCCAAGTTTTTGTCGAATGAGTGTATTGTCAGAATTACGACCGCGCACCCCAAGAGGACCCTTGATATGCTTGCGATGTATTGTCTTCCCCGCCACTGAAGCAGCGATAGCGACCAATTGATTGATTGAGACCATTTCCTCTGAGCCAATATTGACGGGGCCCATGAAATCAGATTTCATGAGGCGCTCCACGCCTTCGAGGCATTCATCGATATAAAGGAATGAGCGCGTCTGCTCTCCATCACCCCACACTTCGACCGTACCACCATCTTTTGCCTCTGCAACCTTGCGGCAGATTGCTGCTGGTGCCTTTTCGCGCCCACCTGTCCATGTCCCTTCTGGTCCAAAAATGTTGTGGAAACGAGCAATGCGAATACGAAGACCATAGTTACGGGCAAATGCAGCGTACATGCGCTCACTAAATATCTTTTCCCAGCCATATTCGCTATCAGGCGCTGCTGGATATGCCGTATCCTCGCGGCACACAGGCTTTTGCGCATCGGTCTGATTATATTCTGGATAAATACATGCCGACGAAGAATAGAAGATGTGGGTGTTTTTATAATGTTTGAGATTGTCTTTGATGCAGGTGAGCACATTCAAGTTGATAAGAGCAGAATTGTGCATAATATCAGCATCATGCTCTCCGGTAAAAATAAAACCGGCGCCGCCCATGTCCGCAGCGAGCTGATAGACACGGTCCACTGGTCCATTTACATTGAATACACGCTTACAAAAATCCTGATCTCTAAGATCGCCAACCAAAAACTCATCTGCGGGCACTTTTGTATATTCATGCTCTTTCAAATCAGCAGCGCGCACCCAATAGCCTCGAGCCTTGAGATACTTCACGAGATGTCCTCCAATAAAACCGCCCGCACCGCATACTATGGCTTTTTTCATAACCCACCTATTATACGCCACCCATAAAAAGCATAGTATAGCCGTATTCCCCTTTTTTGTTATATAATATTGTTCACTATGGACGATATGCATGACACGCAGACAGAGAAGACCACAGTGTCCATTATCCAAGCAAGTGGCGGCGAATTAGCCAATCAACTCTGGAATTACATAAGCGTCTATGCCTATGCCAAGGATCGGGGCTTTATCCTCAAAAACCCTTCTTTTTATGAATACGGGCATTTCTTTGCCTTACCAAAAGAGCATTGGTTTTTTAGTACATTCTTTTTTGGCGCCATGGCGGGCAATACAAAAAGAAAATGGTCATTCAAAAAACGACTCTGGCGCAAAGCATATAGCATCATATCCCGTCGGATTATCGCCCTTCACAAGGAGCAATCTTTGCATGTAGAGGACTCTCATACGCCATTCTATCTTCCCCCTTCAATTCCAAACCAGCCGTCAAGCGAGCGCTATGCAAAACAGTATGAAATCTTGCGCGCCCTCGAAGCGAAACGACCGAAAACACTCTACCTGTCCGGCTGGCTCTATCGCAATCCTATTGGCATTGAGAAGTACCGAGAGGACATTGTTTCCTACTTCAAACCAAAAGCATCGCTACAGGCATCTGTCGATGCATTCATGCAACCTTTGCGTCATACATACAGACACGTTATTGGCGTTCATATTCGACAGGGCGATTATGCCACATGGCAAAATGGAGCCTATTTCCTTCCACAAGAACGCGTAGCAACCGCACTTCGAGAGTATATGAAGGAGCATCAATTGCAGAGTGCGGAGACCTGTTTTGTTTTTGCCTCAGATGGCCCTATTCGCAAAGAGCTTTTTGCCGATATGAATATACAAATTACAGGCAAGACCATGGTGGAAGATCTCTTTATTCTTGCCGCCACTGATTGTGTCCTCGGCTCAAATAGCACCTTTGGAGATTTTGCCGCATATTACGGCAATGTCCCTCATATCATAATTGAAAAAGGTCCCATTGATTGGACCTACTATGCCGAGAAGAACACATTTTTCCCGAACAAATATTGCTCGTGGGTGCATTATTAACCCTTCTTTCTCCCGATAATATAGAGGTGAGCGGCAACAACATCTGATCCAGGAATGGCCATAAAAATAAAGTCCAGGTATTTTAGCAAGCCAAAAGGAAGCATAATTATGTGGGCAATAAGGGGTGCAATAGGCGCATATCCCAATGAAAGGACATTTCCCAACCAATACGCAAGAAAGAGAAGGAGCGCACTCCAAGGACCAGAGCGCACGCCTTGCTTTACAATTTCAATAGAGACTCCTTCTTGACTGGTAAAGAGATATGCCAGCCCACTTCGCGTCCAACGATTAAAATCATCAGGTGAGGCATGGTACGGATGAATGAAGGGCGCGCTTACATAGAAATAACCGCCGGGCTTCAAGACACGCACCATCTCTTTGGCAATATAGTCCGCGCGAGGAACATGTTCAAAAACGGAACGGCTAACACCCGCATCTACACTCTCTGAAGCAAATGGTAGTGCTGTAGCATCAGAAACAATATCGACTTCAGGAAATGGAAATACATCAAGATTAATAAACTCCCGACCAAGACGTTCTGGTCCCGATCCAACATCGAGAATAATCGGTCTCTCCTTCCCCTGCTGCACATACTTCAAAATCATGCGTGGACCATTTATAAGCATGAAGGCCGGACAGACCACGTGCCACACCGAATAATAGAGGCGTGGAAATTGTTTTAGAAATGATTTGAGCCAATTAATTCCTGATATGTGCTGATGTTTATTTTCATCAAAGACTGCCTTGGCAATAAGGTGAGGTCGTCCTGCATCATCGACAGTATAGTGTGCCCCTGTATCGGTTTCTAAACACTTTCCCTTTACTCCCCATGAAAGGAGCGCATGCGTCTTTGGAGCGCGGAGCAGTGACAAAAGAGGCGCGACAATTTCTTTTTTATCCCTTCTTGTATGACGATCTTGCCGAGTGAGATGCAAGAGGCGATGTCCCAATATAACAAAAATTGTTTGTATACCGTCGCGATAGCGAATCTTTTTTCCTTCCGCCACAGTGCGAGGGGCGTGAGAAATAGGAGCCTCGACAATGGTATATCCCTCCATAAGCGCAGCGAGGGTGAATATAATTTCAGACTCAAAGTGTCCTGCCTGAAAAAGCGGCACCGCACTGCGCGGAAATAGTTTATAACAAGTCCACACATCAGTAAGGTGCTGTCGATACAATACATTGATCAGTTTTGTAATAAACCACACCCCGAGACGCGGAATAATAAAACCGCTTCTTTTTTCATGGTGGATATTGCGCGATCCAAATACAATCGTTTTATCGCCAGCAGTAGCGTTTTGTGCGAGGGTATGCACAAGACCAGGTATGTCGAGCGGATTGTACTCCAAATCAGCATCCTGAATAATGACATACTCCCCTGTCGCACGAGCGAGGCCGGCTTTTACCGCCCCACCTTTGCCCTGATTCTTTTCTAAATAGACCGCTTGAACAGCACCGCTCTTTTCGAGAGCGCGTACAGCATCAATGGTCGGCTGTTTTGAGCAATCATCAACAACAATAATCTCTTTCTTCCACCCCTTAATGGAAACAGCGCCTACGCGGCGCACGATTTCGTGTATTGTCTTTTCCTCATTGTAACAAGGAATAATGACGGAGAGGGTTTTCATGCGATTTCAGATAGTAGAGCGGAATGGTGATGCGGCATGCCTTATCTTGGAGAACGGCGTAAGTATAGTATTCCCCATTGATAAAGTCTATAGAGGCCAAAGCATGAGAAGGTAAAGAGAATGGTCAGCAATGGCACGCGGAAACGGGCATTGACGCCAAGGCCATTTATCATGGTGGTGAGGACAAAGTAGAGCATCATAAGGAAAGCAAATCCCTGCGATGAGGAGAGTGCTTTTTTCCAATCAGCACTAGAGCGATAGACGCTTATGAAACCGAGCACTAATCCTAGTGTCACACCATACCAAAAGAGGCGCATTACCATAACGATACCGAGTGGAGAAAATGCGACGTGCATGAGTAATGAGAGGAGTGCGAGCGGCTGAGAGAATAGCAGTGCAAGTACAGGCTTTTGTATTACCTTAGGAAGATACACTCCAGCATACTGCAATACGGTAAGCATGCCATCATGTGTGAAAAAGGTGACGGTTGATACGACTGCATTTTTTAATAAAGCACCGGGATAATGTCGTAAGATAGCAAGCGCCTCTGCCGAATAATGTTTGCTCGTTGCAAGAGTAATCATATTTTCATCAAACCCTGTTTTTATAATAAAGGCATCGTATTCTGTTTTAAAATCGGTGTGTTGCGCAAAAGCACGAACGGTTGGCACCAAATAGATATAGAGGTTGTATGCAGGCTGCGCACTCATACCGATGACGCCAAACTCTTTCTGATTACGAATAAGCCACGGCGTCAGTATAAGAAGAAAGAGAACAGCAAACACTCCGGCATGGGCTATGGTGCGACGCCCCACACGCTGCCATCGCTCCCCTTTGGTATAAAGCATGAGCATCTCCCTGCCGACTATGAAGGCCGGTATAAGGAACCATGCATATTGAATAGTAGGCTTAATAAGACAAGCGAGGCCGAGAAATACCGCAGCCCATACAATGCGTCGCCACGTCGCATTGAGAAGGTATGAAAATAGAAAATAGAGACCGATAAGAAATAGGAATGTAAATGACGTCTCGGTATACATGATAGTCGAGAGCAAAATAGAATACGGCTCACAAGCAAGTAAAAAGCCGACCCAAATGGTGAGCCTACGAACATCGGCCTCACCTCGCAAACCAATATGATGTGTTAGGAGCGGCACCAGACGCATGCCAAGGAGCGGTATGCTTGATCCCATAAGCAAAAGGCACAGCGCTATAAGCCAATTTCCACCAATCCACTTACACAGTGCGGCCATAAGAGGCCATAATGGCGGGCGCAGAGGGTTGGGAGTGACCGGAGGCAATGGAGCGGGATCATTCACAAACCCTCGCCCTGCTACCAAGTTCTCCGTCAATTCATAGTATCCATCATCACCCTTAATGGTCGGCACAATCTGGCGATTATGCGCCTCAAAATTAAGGAAGAAATAGCCGACGCGCAAAAGCACAGCGAGTCCGACAATAATGACGCTCCATCGAAAAAGCGAAGGATGTGAGGAATGTGATTTAAACAACATGGCTCTCAATAAAATGCTTTATTTCCTCGGCGCGATTGATCCATGTATTGTGTTGCACACGTTCAAATGCCTGTGCAATGATTGTATCACGACGCTCTGCTGATGCGGAATGAGCTACGGTATCGAGCATCTTCGCCATAGCCTCGGGGGCATCCGGTTCAATAAGAAAGGCCTGCGTATCATCCACTATTTCAAGTACGGATGGAATGCGGCTGGCAATAATAGGTCGCTTGCTCGCCATATATTCAAATAGCTTCATTGGCGAAGTATAGTGGGTTGAGATTTTTTCTTTGCCTGTATTTGGCAGTATAAGAACATCGGCGGCCTTTTGCCATAGTGGCATTTCTTGGTGTGGCTTATGCCCTACCACTCGAACATTTTTATTCAATAGATTGCCTGCTGCATGCTCTGCCGCTTTCTTTTTAAACAAAGTAACGTCGTGAGGAGACCCTCCCACAAATACAAAGAAGTAGTTCGGACGCAAAGCCGCAGCCTCCAGTGCCGTGTACACACCTTTCCAATTAAATAAATGCCCGGTATATACCACTGTATACGCATCCACAGGAAGATTGAGACGATTGCGAGCCTCTTCTTTGCTCATTGCTATATCAAATGCCTCTACATCAGCAGGGTTTGAACGAATACATATTGCATCCTTCTGTATACCGAAAAGACGCTCAGCCTCATGGGCTTTCCAGCTATTGTGTATGAGAAAAAGAGGAATGCGACGCAAGCACAAACGAAAGACGCTGATAGAGCTCCCAGGGAAATCGTGCATTTCATAGAGCAGTGTCCCTTCGTGAAAAAAGGAAAGAAAGAAAAGGACGAGCCATTCATTTGAATAAAGAATGGTTGTTTTGTGTACCCTGCCCGCCCGCTGCTCTTTCAAAAGATAGAGCACTGCAGACAGTGCATATGAAAGATATGCCATAAGAAACGCTGCGCGCGAAAGAATGCGATATGAACTCCCAAGGAGTGATGCCAAACGAAGCGCTTTAATTCTTTGTATTGTAAGATTGCGCTTCACCCCGAAATAGACAAAGGGATCCTCTATGGATTGAGCCGCCTTATACCCAGGCCCACCAGGCACAATCAACGTGGTTGGCATTCCTCTATCGGCAAATGATTCAGCGCTCTTGGCAGCAAACAATGAAGCGGCCTTCTCACCAGGAAAACGACCGTAGTAAAAAAGGAGCAGCTGACGTGGCTCATGTGTGAGAGATGCTTTGATAGGCTGCTCCACCTTCTCGCCTACGCCCTTTGGAAAGATCCATTTTTTATACACAAAAAAACTAATACATGCCAGAATAATAATGATACCGACCTGCGAAATCATGTATGGAAGATGGATTGCTTCCACCGCACCATACAACAAGAGCGAATTGCTGCCCACCGTAAAAAGATATAGCATGCTATAGACGGGCAATTCCCGCTTTATCTTATGAACGCCTGGCTGCTTAAAGGCAAAATATTTCTGCAATAGAAAACGAAGGGAAAAAGAAATGGACACAGCCACCACTAGTGAAATAAGGTACTTGAAACCAGCGTATTCCGTCAGCACAAAAAGCACTGCCAATTCAGTGCATGAAGCAGAGAGGCCAGCAATCATATATCGCGTAAAGAGACTTATTTTTTCATAGGTGAAGATCATGAAATGTATGTGCTGTATGTGGCATTATATGTCAGTCCCTTTCTCCAATACAGTCTTGAGGCGAGCGGTAAGAAGCTGCAGGCTATGCTTCTCAACAACAATTGCACGCATCATTGCTGAAAAGCGTTCTTTCTCGGCCGTGGGGAGATTGAGAATGGCCGTCATAGCTTTGGCCCATACGTGAGGATCGTTCGATGTCTCATCAGGAATAATAAAAAGATCAGGCAATAAAGTCTTGAGGTTTTTATTGGATGCAAGAACAAGCGAGCCACAGGCCATAGCTTCAAAGATCGTTTTATCATACATACCGCTCGATGAGAGGTTAAGGAAAAGTCCGTGCTGCCTATAGAGAGCAGGTGTCTGTGTATTAGAAATACCAGGTGCAAAAACCACAGGAGAGTGCGCCGATGCCTGCTGCTGTATCGAGGCTGCTTTCTTTTTCAATGTTGCATAGTAAGCTTCATCTTTTGGAAGCGGATCACCAACAAAGAGAGCCTTATACCCTCCAGGAAGCATGCTGCTCTCCATAAGCGCCAAAGCATCAATGAGTATATGTGGACGCTTTACAGGAGCCATTCGCGCAAGAAAAAGAAGGTGATTCCAATGACGCTCTGCGGTTTCATCTGGAGTGAAAATGTCAGTATCAATACCCACAGGCATACGCAGCGTCTTTTTGAATTGCGCCGTATACGAAAAATCAGAGGTACAGAAAACCGTATGACAGAGGGCCACCGCTATGCGAGTAAGAAAGCTGCCCGCATGATGATTTCTCCACATGGTGACTTTTTTACCCATGAGACGCCATAAAAGAGCGCCGAGCAATACGTACTCTTGATTCATATGCACAAAGACAGCATCGTACTGATGACGAGTGCGAACGATGTGCTGATAAAAACGCATGACATAGTGTATACGGCCAAAGCCACGCTCTTTACCCAAAGAAAAGACATTCACATTGGCGGGCAAATCAAGTGCGCCGAACTGGAGGCACATAGCCTCAACATGATTGAAATCCTTAGCAAAACGCTCTATCCAGCGGTGCATAAAACCAAGCACCGCATCATCTTGATCTATTTTTTGCGTAATAATAAGAATGTTCATAAAAATGAGTGTTAGGCCTTAGTAAGTGCCTGGCGCAAGGCCTGTACCGCAGCGTCCTTATCGTGTACAGGAAAAACATGGACCATATTAGGATGAAGCGCATAGAGCTCTGAAGCAATACCAACATCAGTTGTGACGACGGGAGTGCCGAGTGCTACGGCCTCTTTTAGCACCATACCGTAGCCCTCAAAACGTGACGTATGAAAGAAAACAGAAGCCGCTTTATACCAAGCAATCAGCTCTTTTGTTTGAATGGCGCCCAAGAAAAGGATTGTGTCCTGGAACAGTGCCTTCCCTTTCTCCCTCAGAACACTTCCTTCCGCACCCTCTCCCGCAATCAC
>CAZKGX010000002.1:0-23384 GCA_964552645.1 uncultured Candidatus Saccharibacteria bacterium | reverse complement strand
TACGGGGATCCCTATGGGAGAGGGCCTATTCCGTGGCTATAAATAAGGCTTTTATTGGAATTGACAGGGCATTATCGGCATGGTCTAGTCTTGACAGGTGCCCTGTATTTATGCTATTATACTGACATGAATCGGCCGAACCGATTCTTTTAATTTCAATTAAAACACTACCTTGTTTACATCATTATTCGTCACCTTCTTGGCCGCCTTCGGTACGCCTGCTGCAGCCACGAACAATAACGTACATAGCCCTTTGGTAAGGGAAGATGCACCTGTCGCAGTTTTGACAGTTGCAAATGATGCAAGCGAAGAAGCTGCTTCAAACACTGATATGTCAGATACTGAGCGCGCAGTACGCCAGTACTTCAGTGATATCCCTGCCTTGATCGAGGTTGCTCGTTGTGAGTCAACCTTCCGCCATGCAGATGCCGATGGAAATCTTATCCACGGTAAGGTCAATAAGGATGATATTGGTGTGATGCAGATCAACCAGTATTACCACGAGGAAAGCGCCCAGAAATTGGGATATGACATCCGCACCTTGTATGGAAATATGGCATTCGGCCGTTACTTGTATGGTAAGTATGGAACGGAGCCGTGGAGTGCTTCGTCTAAATGTTGGAAGCCGGCTCTTGCTAAGGCTGAGTCAAAAACAGATCTAAATGCCAGTGCTGCTCAGGCTTTGACTGTTAATAAAAAGTAAGACAATAGCATCCATTTCTAAAAGCCTTCGGGCTTGAAGGATTCAACAAAGGGCACCATGGGGTGCCTTTTGTCGTACGCGGTATGATCTATGGTCGTATGACCAGAGAGATGATGGAGTTGGGTTTAGCCCGGATCGTCCTTTGGCATGCAAAAGAAGCTATGGGCATAGCGTAAGGGTGGCATTTCTTTTTATATAAAGATTATGAATAATGATCGACCGTCTATAATCGTAGCAAAGTGATGATGAAGGGGGATGAAAGTTTTTATAAAAATAATCTGAAAAATAATTCAATGAAAAATGAAAATAAAATAAAGAGAGTGAGGAGAGGGTACAGTATGAAGTGTAGATAAGGATCCTTTATAGGTATGTTGGGCCCAGGGGAATTACAGGTACTATGTCGCACAATATATCTTTTACGACATAGTACTATAGAGAAAGCCTATATACTACGCCGCGCCGCATTTCTTTCTTTGCTTCTCCTCTGATATTTCTTTCTGTGTTTACAATTTTTTTCTGTAAAATATTTTTTAGAAAAAATTCATAAAAATTTCACACTCCCCTTAACGTTTTTGTGTATTTTTATGCGCGTATCTATCTATACGTAAAAACCCGCATGTGGCGGGTTTTACTCAAAAAGATTGGCTTCGAGGGTATATCTGGCAGGTCATCTAGTACGGCTACTTCCCTCTTTGAACCCTCTCAAAATTGCCAAAAAAAGGGTCTTAGTTGGCGCTGCTACTTTTTACCAGATTGCCGATATTTTCGAGACCGAATTTAAATAATTTCCAAATAATATCGACGACGACATTGTCCCAGACCCACTGCGCCGGCATTGAAAGAAAATGCTGCCACACATAGACGACAATATTCCAGAACCAGGCGTAATTTTTCTTTGCCGTATCAGATTCAAAGATGCTCTTTAGGTCAAAGCCAAAATAACTGACGATACCAATGGCTATCACAATTACAATAATCCACTTCACTAATCCTTGATTATTTTTTGATGAGAATTTCATGACCTATAGTGTATCATTATCAGACATACGATGAAGGATTAAGGTATGCCTTCAGATCAGCCACCGGCATGATATATGAGCCGCCTTCGCATGATTTGCTTGGGCGCTCCATAATGCGGACACCTTGTGTGGCATAGACGGTAAAGTGCAAATGCGGGCCAGTCGAATAGCCTGTATTGCCGCTATAGCCAATAATATCGCCGGTATTTACAATGTCGCCTTTGACTGCGCGAATAACAGAAAGGTGGCCATAAAGAGTTGAAAGTCCATTGGTGTGGCGAATAAGAATCCAGCGTCCATAGGAAGCGCCGCTACAGGTGAGGTCGGTGTCGCCAGTACCTTCTATGGTGCCACTGGCCGCCGCTTTGATTGGTGTGCCTACCAATGCGCGCAAGTCGATGCCATTGTGGCCAATGCCGCTATAGAGACCAGGACGAGATTGCGCAAAGCTCGTATTGCCGAAATATTGCGTGACAGTCACTTTATCAAGTGGCCACTTCAGCACACCTGAGCCGGTTTTCGGAAGCTTGCTAAAGTCGACTGCAAATGAAAGTTCGGATTCAAAAGCGAGCAATTCCTTGAGGAAGGTATCGCGCATGGCTTTTTTCTGGGCCACCGTCTTTACGTATTCAGCCTCTTTGTTCTTTGTTTGTGTAAGAAGCTTTGATTTCGCTGTCTTATTGTCGGCTACGGCGATTTTTTGATATTTAAGATCAGCCTTAAGGCCTTCAAGCTTCTTTTTTTGTTCGATATATTGTGTGCGCTTTACCTTGAGATCGGCCTGTAAAGATTTGAGGCTCTCGAGGCTCTTGGTAATGCTTGCGCGGTATTCGGCATGGCTCTCAATGCGCGAGCTTATAGCGCTGAGCGGCTGTCCTGAAAGGAAAATTTCCGGCAATGTAGCATTGTCGCTTTCTTGGAGTATGGCCAAGGAGCGGCCGAGACTCTGGAGGCGGTCTTTGATTGAGCTTTCGGCTTCACCAATAGAGCTTTCTGTTTCAGAGAGCGTATCTGCCGTGCTCTCGATGCGCGTCTCAGTGACCTTCAACTCCGTAGTGAGCTTCTTATCCGTGGCATTGAGCTCACCGATAATGCTCTGCAAACCCTTTGCATCTTTCTGAGCCTGCTCAGCCTCCTTTTGATATTTGGCAATTTCCGCCTCAAGCGCTTTTATCTTTTTATTATGAGAAGAGATTTTCTCTTTAAGAGTTTCGATTTCATCGGCGGCATAGGCATAGGGCGCCATAGAGGTGCCGTTGCCTTTTGTAAGAAAGAAAAGCTGCGCGCCTATACCACCAAAAAGCATGCCGAGCGCTATGCTCAGCATGATCGGCTGTATCGAGGTCGATCTAAGCCGCTTCCGCCAATGTTTTAAGTGAGGTAATGGCATTGTTGATACGTGCGAGCGTTTCCTCTTTGCCAATCAAACTTGCAACCGTAAATGGATCCGGCGATTTTTTGGCCCCCGTCAATGACATGCGAAGTGGCCATAAGAGTGCGCCTTTGCCAGCAGCAAGACCTTCAGCAAAAGGCCAAAGTGCATTTTTGATCTTTGCAGCATCGGCAAAATCACTTTCAGAAAGGGCCGTCAAAAGCGCAGCGGCTTTCGTAAGATGATCGCCAGCTTCGGTCGGTTTCTGTTTTTTCCAGACGAGATCAGCGGCAGATGCGGCATTCCATTTTGGTGTCACCAACATAAAGTTGAATTCATCACCGGCAAGCAAGGTCTCTACGTCTGAGAAAATTTCAATGCGATCAAGTAGGGTAGTGGCCAAGCGATGCAACGCTGCGGTAGTACCAAGAAATGCCGTCGCTTCTCCCCTGCCCTGCCACGCCTTTTTGATGCGGGCAATGACCGCATCGAGCGCCACCTCAACAGGCATCTTCTTAATATACTCCTTATTGTACCAGCGCATTTTTTTCTCATCGAAAATGGCGCCACCTTTCTGCACACGATCGATGCGAAAATCGCGGATAAGCTCTTCTTTGCTCATCAATTCCCTATCATCGCCAGGATTCCAACCGAGGAAGGCAAGATAGTTAATGACCGCTTCCGGCAGATAGCCAAGGTCGCGAAAAGCAGTAATAGGAAGGGCGCCCTTGCGCTTTGACAGCTTTGAACGATCGCTCGCAAGGACAATAGGCAAATGCGCATAGGTAAAATCAGGCGCCCCAAGAGCACGGGAAATCAAAATCTGACGAGGGGTGTTTGAAATATGATCATCGCCGCGAATAATAAGCGTGACGCCCATGCTTATATCATCTGCCACCACCGCAAAATGGAAAATAGGCTCATCAAAGCTTTTGGCAATAACAAAATCGCCAAGCTCCGCTGTGTCGAAGGTAATTTCTCCGCGAATCATATCGTGGAATGTCACTTTTGTGCCCGGATTGCGCAAGCGGATTACTTCGGCACGGCCACCCTCTTCTTTCGGTGTCTCTTTGGACACATAGGCCTTATCTTCAGCGACCAGCTTTTCAAGCAATGCTCTATGCTTGGCTTTCTCATCGGTCTGACGGTAGAAAGCGTCGTATTCAAGGCCAAGCCACTTAAGACTTTCAAGAATATTTTCCTCGTATTCTTTCTTTGAGCGCGCAGCGTCGGTGTCTTCAATGCGCAAGATAAATTTGCCGCCACTCTGGCGCGCCATTAAATAGCTAAAAAGACCGGTGCGATAGTTGCCGGAATGAAGCAGTCCTGTGGGTGATGGTGCAAAGCGGGTTATATACATCTGAAAGTAAAAAGTAAAAGGTAAAGGGTAAAGGGTAAAAAGTGAGAACGAGACGACAGAACGGGACCGAGGCGAGGGCGAGACGGGCACTGCTACTGTTCGTGGCGCAAAGCAATCTTCAAAATCTCTTCGGCAATGGTGCGGGCTGCATTGCCGCCGGCGAAACCTTTGGCTGCACGGCTCATACGTTCGCGTATTTCGGGATGATCCATAAGCTTCTCAATTTCCGAAATAAGGACATGCGGTGATAGATTGCGCTCCTCTATGACCAGGGCCGCACCAGTGCGCGCATAATTGAAAGCGTTGCGACGCTGATGATCGCCGCCAGAGTCAGTAATAGGAATAACGATAGACGGCAACCCCCAGTATGCAATTTCATAGAGCGTTGAACCTGCGCGCGTCACCACCAGGCTTGCGCGACCAGCAGCCAAACGAATTGAATACTCATTCATATAGTCGAGCGGCTTATAGTGCTTCTTATGCGGATTATCCAAAAGCACCACATCGCGCGTCTTGACCACATCGTCATAATTGCGCTTTCCTGTCTGATGCAGAATTTGATACTTTTTTATAAGCTCAGGCAAGGCATCCATGAGCGTCTCATTGATAAGACGCGACCCTTGCGATCCGCCCATAAATAGAATCGTTGGAATGCCAGGCTCAAGACCAAAATGCTCATCTGCACCGGTCAAAAGCGGCAGCATTAAATCGCGACGAATAGGATTGCCTGTCTGCGCCACTTTTTCTTTGGCAAAATACTGCGCTGCATCGGCATATGAGACAGCAACTTTTTTTGCGAATTTGCCCGCCCAGCGATTGACCGCCCCAGGTACGCTATCTGATTCATGGATTATAACCGGAATGCGCAATATGCGCGCGGCAAAGAGCGCAGGAAAACTAATGTAGCCACCTTTGCCAAACACCACATCCGGATAAATGTTGTAGACGGTAAAGACGGTCTTTATGGCACTGAAAAAAGTGCGCACCATATCAACGGCATTCATCAAAGAAAAATAGCGACGCATTTTGCCCGTAGAAATTGGCAAAAAGGTAATATCGCGATCATAGAGCATGCGCTCATTGTACGGCTGGTCGGCCATGTAATAGAGCTTCACATCGAGCAGCTTTTTTTCGCTGGCCAATTCACGCAAAGCATCCGCTACTGCCATAATGGGATAGACGTGTCCGCCCGTACCGCCGCCTGTTAATAGAATTTTCATATATATAAAAATAGTTGTTCGGCACCACTCCCCTTCCTATGCCTTTTTTCCATACCTTGAGATATTGACCACCATGCCGACTTGGGCCAAAGCGAATAACATAGCCGTGCCGCCCTGGCTTACGAACATAAGCGGTAATCCCGAAAGGGGCATAATTCCCAGCATTGAGCCAATATTGAGGAATGACTGGGACACTATCAGTATAACAATACCGACGGTCAATAGTCTACCGAAGCTATCCGGTGCTCGATTGGCAATCTTGAGGCCTCGCAAGGTAAAGAAAATGAGCAATACAATGAGGCCAACCCCTCCTACAAAGCCGAATTCTTCTCCTGCTACAGCAAAAATAGAGTCGCCGGTTGGTTCTGGCAGATAATTAAACTTCTGTATGCTTTGGCCAAAGCCTCGCCCGAATATTCCGCCGGATCCAATGGCAATAAGGGACTGCTGAATTTGATAGCCTGAGCCAAGTGGATCATGGGCCGGATTAATAAATGTCATTATGCGATCCATGATATATGGTCGAGCAAAGGCCAGTCCTGCAATGAGGGCAATGCCCGCCAGGCCCATTATAAAGACATAGCGCAGGCGTACTCCTGCTACAAACAACATTGCCAAACCAGCAGCAACCATAATCATAAAGGTATCAGTGTCAGGCTGCGCCAACATGACTGCCCCAACAATAGCCGAAAGGGTTAAAAACGGCACCATGCCATATTTGAAGGTAGCCGCCTTTTCGCGTGCATTTGAAAGCCATGCTGCCAGATAGACCAAATAGCCAATTTTCAAAAATTCCACCGGTTGAAATGTGGTAATACGCAAGTTGAGCCAGCGTGTAGCTCCGCCATGACTCATACCAATCCCTGGCACAAAGACCAAACACGTAAGGACCATTCCTGCCGCAAAAATATAAAAAGCGTATTGTTTCCAATAGCGATATTCTATGCGCGAAATAACAAAGAGAGCGCAGCTTCCAAGGACAATACCAAAGACAATGTGATTGAAGGCTACACTGCCAAGGGGCGCTCCTTCTCGAGCCAAAAGCCCCATAGCCGCCGAGCAAAATATAATAAAACCAAAGGCGACTAATGCAATCACCCCACCTAAAAATAGCTTATCCGCTTTCGCACGAATGCCTGACATTATTGGCTCATAGTAGCACCGAAATAGCCTCTCGTAGCGTGGATAAGGGCCAATATATCAGCAAAACGCCCTTCAGGGCTTGAGCCAAGGACTGCCGCTATCATTGGTCGTCCTATATCGGCATCAAAGGCCACAATGAGATTGCCTTGTGCCAAGTCCGTAAATCCTGTCTTTGAGGCAATAAGGCCCGATATATCAGGAATGGCGATATCGGTATTTTGTGCGGTATAGATCAAGCCGCTCTTTGGTTTGAAGGTGGCCGTTTTTGCGGCTGTGGCCTCAACCAGTTCTGGTGTGTGTATCATCATATAGCGCAATAATCCCGCTATATCGACAGCGGACCCATATGCACCAGCTGTTGACGATGAGACGTCAAGGCCTGTCGGATTATTAAATACAAGGCCAGGCAAGCCAATTACCTGTGTATAGGCATTCATTGCTTCCACAAATGTGCGCGGCATTGGAGTGGTGCCGTTTTGTCCATTTGTACCAAGGGCACTGCCTGCACCGGCGAGGTACGGTGAGCTGGTTGTGCCTGCGGTGCGAGCGGCAGCGATAACTTGATCGCCTGCATCAGCAAGTGCGCGTGCTCCGTCATTTGAAGAAACGATAAGACTAAAATCAGTGAGCGCTTTTTTATTCCATATATCATCACGACGCAATGCATTGTCCCCTTCTTCTGCCAGAGCGGTGCGAGTGATGCGAATAGGAGTGTTGTCCGACAAGAGATTGTCAGCGACAAGAGCGGTGGCGAGTTTGGTTAATGAAGCCAGAGGGAGTGGCGTATTGTGATTGATACCATAGAGCACTTCACCAGTGCGCGCATCGATAATGACAGCCGCCTCGCCTTCTATTGGTACTTCAGGAAATGATGCCAAGAGCGCTGCGAGGTCGCTATCAGTGTCCGCCTCAGGTGTAAATGAAAATGTAGCAGCAACTTTATTGCTATATGAAAAAAGTCGCTCTTTGAAGTGAGTCAGATCAGAAGCCAAACCTCCTGTTGTACTTCCCGATCCAACCAATAATAAAGCCAGCCCTGCAAGGAGGGCGAAGCTTGTCATTTCCCATCGTGCAATGCGCATTTATAAAGTATAAAACAAAAGTGCCCAAAATGCACCTGTAGATTGGCCGTATTTAAGGAGTTGTTTGCGACGAAGGTACATCGCTCTTCACTTCTGCGCCCATGCGTTCTATTTCCACAATCTTCGTGCGGTAACTTTCAAAATCGGGCAATTGCTCAATCGTAGTGATGCCGAGATAGCCAAGCAGATCAGGTGTTGGTACATATACAAAAGAGCGTTGATCATTCGGCGATGGCTGACGCTCAACCAGACGACGCATGAGGAGATTGCGCAAAATAAATTGCGAATTGACCCCACGTATATAATCAATTTCACGTCGAGTGACCGGGCTCTTGTAAAGAACAATGGCAAGCGTTTCAAGACCAGCCTTCCCTACATCGCGAATGAGTTCTTCACGAGTAAGTTGCTCAATGAGAGAGCTCATTTCGGGTGCTGTACGCAATTCAAAGACAATATCGTTTGTCTCGCTTCCTGCTGTAGTCTCAATCAGTGCAATACCCCGACCTGCAAGTGCTCCAGCAAGTTCTCGGGCAGCTCCTATCACATCATCCACTGATGCATTCAAAAGTTTGGCCAAGCGCCCTGCCTCAACAGGTTCTGCTTTCCAAAAAAGAATAGCCTCTATTTTATGGGGGAGTTCACTTTTCATACGGTAGAGAAATAGAAAATGACAAATAGATTAGGAATAGCTTGGCACGCCGACGGCTTCTGTCTCCATGTGTATATCGTCGAATGCCCCGTGTTGTGTTACCTGTATCATACCTTGTTTTACTAATTCAAGCATCGCAAGGAAACTGACTACCACCTCTACTCGTTCTGCTTTGTCTGCCGCTGAAAATTCTCGAAAACTCATGCGCAGGCTCTGCTGTATGCGCATGGCCAATCTATCAATCATTTCATCGAGCGACACTACTTTCTTTATTATGGCGCGCGGTATTTGTGCTGGCTTCGGTGCATTGGCAAGTGCTTGGTTGAGTGCGGCGACAATGTTCGGTAGCGTCATGCTTTCATCGGGAGAAAATACCGGTAGTACCGGCGCATCCTGACGAGAAAACAGTATGCGCTTTCCAAAGATACGTCCAATACCCGCACCAACCTGTCGATACTGCTGATAGAGAGCAAGGCGCTTCTCCAAGTCCCCTATCTCTTCTGTTTCCTCTTCGGTAAGCTCAAGACTTGGAAGTAATGACTTTGATTTAATAAGGAGCAGCGTCGAAGCGATGAGAATAAAGACGGCGGTATTTTTGAGGGGAAATTCTGTAAGCTGGCGGATGTGCGCTATATAGTCATCAGTCACTTTTGCAAGCGTAATTTCATTGATCAGGAGCTTTCGTTTCTCAATCAATTCAAGCAAAAGTTCCAATGGGCCTTCAAAGACAGGAGTTTTAATTGCATAGACGCTCGCCATGGGAGTGATGGCACAAGTATAGCATTCCCTTCAGTATAAAAAAAGAAAAAACAAAAACCCCGCTCGAAAGCGAAGTTTTTGCCGGATTTACCATCGAAGCTTGGGTCCACCCTTACCAGTAGTAGTATGATAGCAGGTACTATTTTTTTAGTCAAATAACCCGCTACATTTTTGCTATTTGTTCACTCTAACCTGTGGAGGTGATGGGAGTTGCACCCACAAATCCCAGCTGGTAAGGGTGGGATTCCAAACTACTTGGCACCCCCAACAGGCTAAAATGAGCAACGTAGTATATGTCTTCTACTGGTGTCAGATAATTATACGGATTTGGGATAAAATTCCGTTAAAAAATAAATAAAGAATACATGAAGAAAAAACACCGCTTCATACAAAGCGATGCCATTTCTTTCCTTCCATACTTACATACCTACATACTTCCACACTTTCTCCTCTATTTTTTCTTCTGCACAATAAGACCGAGTTCTTGCAGTTGCTTTTCGGTGACGCTGGCTGGAGCATGCAGCATCAGATCGCGCCCTTCACCTGTCTTGGCACAGGCAATCACTTCGCGCATATTCTGCTCATTTTCCAGAAGCATCATGAGGCGATCACAGCCCCAAGCGATGCCACCGTGTGGAGGTGTGCCTGAACCAAGCGCTGCAAGCATATGGCCGAAGTTGGTCTCAATGCGCTCCGGCGTATAGCCCATAATTTCGAAAACGCGACGCAAGGCCTCGGGACGATGATTGCGAATGCTACCGCCGCCAATCTCATATCCGTTGAGGGTAATGTCGTATTGGGTGGTAAGGATGCGCCCAATGTGTTCTGGAGAAGCCTCGGCTGCCTTTGTGTCCATAAGGGCGTCACGGTGTTCTTGTTTTGGCGCAGAGAAAGGATTGTGGGTAAAGGTCCAGCCGCCACTCTCCTCGTCCTTTTCAAAGAATGGAAAATCAACCACCCATAGGAAGGCAAGCAAATCAGGGTCGCTTTTATCTTTGCGAATATCAGGCTTATCGCTCCCATATTGCTTTATGGCTTCGGCATAGGTCATGCGAGGAAATGGCACCTGCTGGATTTTCTTATGAGGATAGAATTTCGTCACCAATTCAATAAGGAGCGCCTCATTTAAGGCCATGACATCTTCTGGTTCTACATAGGCCATTTCCATGTCGAGCTGGGTGAATTCAGGCTGGCGATCGCCGCGTGTGTCTTCATCGCGCATACAGCGAGCAAATTGGAAATATCGCTCAAAGCCCGCTGACATGAGGAGCTGTTTGTATTGCTGTGGTGATTGCGGCAAAGCGTAGAATGCACCGCGCTCCAGGCGTGAAGGCACAAGAAAGTCGCGCGATCCTTCTGGAGTAGAAGCAGACAAAAGCGGCGTCTCTATTTCAGTAAAATGCTGCTCAGTGAGACGATTGCGCACATAGTGCTGCACCTTATGGCGGTTACGAATGTTTTTCTGGAGGCGTGGACGGCGTAGGTCAATATAGCGATAGGTCAAGCGGGCCTCTTCGCCAATATCACGACCATCGCTCGTTGGATCAATAGGAGGCGTGGTAGCGGCATTGAGGACATTGACTTGTTTGAGCTCAAGTTCAACGCTGCCATTTGGCTCAGTGGCATTTACCATCTTTGGAGGGCGTGCATTGACCATACCAATGGCTTCAATGATCCATTCTCCACGCAAAGGCTGCACTGCTGCATGGGCCTCTTTATTGTTCGGCAATGCTACGGCTTGGACCTTTCCACTTGCATCGCGAATATCGAGAAAGACCAATTTGCCATGATCGCGGCGCACATCAATTGATCCGCAAATGCGAACCTCCTGCCCTGCCTTGGTGGCTAATTCTTTTATAAGAGTGCGTGATAATGCATTCATCGGATTATTTTAGTGTGCCGGCAATTTCAATGCGAACTTCTTTGTATATGCCGACATATTTGAAGTTGAATGGTGTTGTATCGAGGCGGAAATCTGCTTTATACATGCCAGCCGCATCTTTTGTAATAGGAAATGAGAGGGCTTTTTCAACGCCGTGGAATGAGAGATTGCCCTTAGCAATGAAGGTATTTGCATCAGTGCCAGGAACGATAGAGGTAAGGGTAAAGGTAATGGCTGGATATGTTGCGCAATCAAAGAAATCATCAGAACAAAGATGACCATCGAGGCGGCTAATGCCGGTGCTCACACTTTTTGCATCAATAGTGACTGTGCCTTTTGCACCCACCTTTGCATCAGGTGCTGCATTTACCTTAAATGAGGTAAAGGTGCCCACATGCTCTTTGCCAGGACCGTAGCCTGTAAAACGGAAAGTCCACCCTCCAATTTCTTTGATGTCAGGGCTAGATGTCGTGGTGGTTGCATTCTTTATTGCTGGTGCGGTTGAGCTTGCTGTGGTTGATACTGTGGAAGAAGTATCGGTTGACGTACTCACAAGAGCGGTGCTGTCTTCAACCTGCGCCGCTGGAAGTGAGGTCTCCGGTTTTTTTATGCTTGCAAAGAGAACAATAACTGCAATGATAGCCACGATAATAACAACGATAATGGTATTTTTCATATATATGATGTATTTTAGTTAATCAATTTTTTATTTCATTGACCCTCTTCTCTGCTCTCGTTCTGACTTTTTCCCTTTTACCCCTTACTTCTTACTTTATTGTAAGGCTGACACCAATTCTCTGGCGAACTACTTTCATTTTTTCCTCTGCTATAGCACGCGCCTTCTCGGCTCCGTCCGTAAGCATATGCGCGGCCAGCTCAGGATCTGCAGCCAAAATCTTGCGACGTTCACGAAGTGGTGTGATGAATGCTTTCAAATCCTCAATCAATGCTTCCTTGAGCGCCTTATACTTGCCGCGATGGGCATCGTATATGCCGGCAAGCTCTTCTTTTGGACGAAGGAGGGCGTGAATGTTGTAAACGTGCTGAGGAATGCCACCGCTTGATGAATCCGTCACAATACTCATGACTGCCTTCACTATCTCATCATCTTCAGCAAAGAGCGGAATGGTATTGCCATAGCTCTTGCTCATTTTGCGACCATCGGTGCCTGGCACGATAGCAACCGTATCCATAATATGTGCATCGGGCAGAGCAAAGGTCGGACCGAATATGTTATTGAATTTGAGTGCTGTATCGCGAGTGTACTCTATGTGTTGCTTCTGGTCCTGCCCTACCGGCACGACCGTTGTATCGTACAGCAAAATATCAGCAGCCATAAGCATAGGATAATTGAAGGTGCCAACATTAATCTCAGCATTCTTTGCCTCAGCATCCTTAAAGGCATGAGCGCGCATCAAATAGGACATTGGGGTTATAGTATCAAAAATCCATGCAAGCTCTGTATGGGCAGGCACATCTGATTGTTTGAAAATAATAGAGGTTGCAGGATCAAGGCCAATGGCAAGATAATCCAATGCTAAATCGAGAATGAGTTGGCGCATTTCCGGACCATTTTGCACAAGGTTCAATGCATGATAGTCCACAATCATAAAGATACTGCGATCAAAGGCCAAATGCTTGCCGTCAGCACTCTTTTGCTGTGGAAGAGCGGCAAATTGGCGCATAGCGCCGAAATAATTGCCAATATGTGGTCGCCCTGTTGGTTTTACACCCGAGAGGAGCGTTTTTTGAAGCGGCTTAAAATCCGCTTTCGGGGCAGCTGCAGCCCCCTTTTCTTTTGCTTCTGACATGGTCAATAGTATAGCATTTGGTTATGGATTTTGAAACCCATTGCTTTGTGTATTGGTTCGGGTATAATTATAGTGTTTTTGGGATTTCCCACTGATCCAGGTCTATAAAACCTGGTGACCATAGCAAAAGCACCTTCTCAGGTGCTTTTGTGTTTTAACGTTGTATAAGTTGGATGAAGGCATTTTTTATTACTGTTTCTATTGGTTTTTCCTCTTTAATCTCCTCCCTCGATCACTTCCATATCTGCATACTTATATACTTCCATACTTTCCCCTTACTTTTCTGGTACCTCAATCACAAACATGGTCCCCTTCCCTTCGCCCTCAGATTCGGCCCAGACTTTGCCTTTATGGGCGAGCATGATTTGTTTACAGAGATAGAGGCCGAGGCCGGTGCCGCTCACATTGGTAGCCATAGCATTCTTGGCGCGGACGAATTTTTCAAAGAGATGAGAAATAGTGTTTGCCGTCATACCAATACCAGTATCGCTCACTTCAATGCGGGCCATGCCATTTTTCTTATTGCGAGTGACGTATATGCGAGTTGAACCCTTTGGTGTGTATTTGATTGAATTATCCACAATATTGAGAATAACCTGGCGCAATTTGTCGATATCGGCCCAGATATGAAGAGGTGGCAAGGTGCCGTGACTGCCCTTCATTGGAAGTGCAGGATCGACGCTAAAGCTAAAATCAAGGCCTTTCTTTTCAGCGGTAGGCTTCAATTCCATATAGACGGCGCGGGTCAATTCTACTGCATCAACATCGCCAAATTGATAGGCCATGCGTCCCTCTTCTATGCGCGAAATATTAAGAAAATCATCCACCATAATGGCCATATTTTGACCTGAAGAAAAGATGACGCCGACGGCCTCTTTTGCCTTATCTGGCAAGACGCCATAATTCCCCTCAATAAGGAGTGATGCATAGCCTTTGATTGCCGTGATAGGCGCACGAATCGGATGCGTGGCAAGAGAAAGGAATTCGGTCTTCATTTGATCGAGTTCCTTCAAATGGGAATTGGCCACTTCAAGTTCATCTGCGAGCTTTTCTTTTTCTTCGCGCAGGGCCACTTCACGATAGACGCTGCGGATAAGGATGTAGCTAAACACAGTCACAATGACCAATACCGTTGCCTTGAGGAAGAGCTCGGTGCTGTCTTTGACCAAGAAGAGCTCCAGCATGAGAGCAATCACTATCATGACGCTCACAATCTCGGTCACCAGAATCTTTATATTGAAGAGCTGATAGCGAAGCATTGCCAAGAACAATGATATGACCATAAGGAGGGTGAAAATCGGTCCCAGCCAGGTGAGAGAAAAAATATCAAAATACGGCAAAATGAGATCCGGTATCATGGCCAATGTCGAAGCGATACATGACCCTCCCAACACATAGAGAATTTGTTTACGCTCAAGGGTGTCGTCGGTGTGGCTGTATTGGCGTAAGAGGAAGACATAGCCCATGATGAAATAAGCAATCATAACATAGGCATAGATAGGATAGCCAAGACCGATGTGATAGGTATACCCTTTTGCTGTAGCGATAATAAGATCGCCTGCAAATAAGAAATAGACAATAAAGAGAAGCGGCAATGCTGCTATGGCCAATGGCTTAAAGCTTTTGGTAAGTGTGCGCGGAAAATACACTGAGAAGACCAGAAAACAATACGGTATGATCAGGGCCGATACATGCGTCAATATGAGCCAATGTATTTGATTGCCCCATTCAGAATAGAAGCCAATTATGGCAAGGCCCCACACTGCTGATGCCAGAGCAATGAGGCCAAAGAAAGCATTTTTGATCGTAAAAACTCCGCGCGAAAAAATAATGAGGCCCAAAATGATATTGACCACAGCGACGACACTCAAAAGGGCCATCAGGAACGATGTCATAGCACAAGTATAGAACAGTTCGCCGCACTTGTGCGTGGATATTCATCTATTTTTTGCCCATAGTCAGTATGGCCTGATCGGCATAGGTAAGGCGCGATGGACCGAGTACCTGCATGCCAGCTTCAGTGATGAGACGCTCCTGCTCGCCTGGCTTCATAAAACCATAGGCGCCCTCAGTATTGGCCTTTTTTATAAGCATATTGTAGTAGAAAATGCGCACCGTCGGTACCATAAGGCGAAGCACATCGTATATGGTACGAAGGAGTCCCTTACTTGCAAGGCTACGCTGGAGATGGCTTTGGTAAATAGTAAGCGGGGCAAAACCATGAATAAGGTTGGAAATTATCAAAGTGCCGCCCGGCTTCAAGATGCGGCTGATTTCGCTGAAAAGCTTCGGGCGCAATGATGGAGCGATGGTGTATATCGTATTATTGCTCACCACTACATCGAATGTTGCATCTGCCCATGGTAACGGCTCTGTAATATCACCGATGCGCACCTTTGCTTCTGGATGCTTCTCCACATGGCGAGCGACACCTTCAAGAGAGGCGTCGATAGCATGCACATCATGCCCTTCATCCAGCTTTTGAATTACCAGCGATACATTGCCAGTGCCAGAGCCTAGATCAAGGATTTTCAGGCCCTTTTTGCGACCACTGGTGCTCCGTGTGGCATGAGCGATCTGCTCAAGCACTTCTTTGTAGGGAATAAGTTCATTGAGACAGTCATACACTTCGAAGTATTTTTTCCAAAAAGCAGCGCTCAATTGCTCCGTTTTCTTTATTGTTGAGGTGGACTTTCCTGTGGCGCTCCCTGCTTGTTTCTTTTTCTTCTGCCAAGGAAAAGCAAAACGCGCAATGATGGTGTCGCGAAATTCCACATCGCGCTTCCCTACTTTTTTAAAAATAAAACCATTAGTAATAATTTTATGCGTGTATGCTGCAAACAGCTCCGTAATAAAATACATTGGCACGACAGGATCGGCCGGCTGATTGAAGTATTTGTAGAGCACGCCATCTTTTGGATAATTGGTGGTATAGGTTTCAATAATATTGAGTGGCATGCGCAAGCGATGCATTTTCTGTTGGAGAGTGTGCTTAATGAAGGCATAGCCACCCTTCAGATTGTGGTGCGTACCATAAGCGCATAAGGTATCAATCAAGAAGAGCATAACCAAGCCGCGCGGCAAATAAATGCCATTCTTAGCATCGGGCGGCACAATAATAAAACGGCCGAGTTCAGCGCGATGTTTCGGATCAATGGCCGCAATTTCTTTTGGCGCAGTGAAGGTGAAATATTTTTCAGTAGGTAATGGGTCTGAGGTAATAAGGCGAATAGCTCCAATCACGGTTGGATGCTCCTCTGTCTTGGTGTCGCCGGCCGCGACGATTCTACTCGCCGTAGCAATAAAAGTGGTGCATTTCTTTTCAATATCAAAACTATCAATTTCCCGCCCATCCTTATAGCGCTCGGCCCAAATATAATCTTTTTTGGCATAGACCTGATAACGCAGGCGATATGCTGCATCGAGATTTCTCTGTGAGGTGGCCTGGCCAAAGGTGATCTTATACGGTATGCCTTTTACTTTTATAAAAAGAGTACGGTGTATGCGCATGGTAGTGTTGTGATTGGTCTGTTTGATTGTGAGTTGAATGGTGTGCTGTGTGCTGTCTGATGGTGTTAGAGGGTGTGTGTGGCTTGCACCTTTCTATGCTCTACCCTCCATGCACCTTTGTGCCAAGCTCATCGTAGAGGTATTGAATTTCGTGCATGATTTCAGCGGACATTTGCTTGAAATCATCTATGCTTGGGTCCTGGCCGTTTTTTTCTTTTGTGAAAAAGAGAGGGCGTCCAAAGGATATGGCCACCTTGCGCCTTGCAGTAATGAAATCAACAAATGAATAATTGAATGTGCTATTGATAGCCACCGGAATCACAGGGGCGCCTGTTTTCCAGCTCAAAAATGCAACGCCGCCATGGCCTTCTTGGAGCTTTCCGTCGCGAGTGACTTTGCCCTCAGGAAAGATAGTGATAGATGAGCGGTCTTTTTCGAGGAGGGTAATGAAATGCGAGAGAGCTACCTCATAGTTTTTGGTGCCCTTATAGACCGGATAGGCACCCCACATGCGAAAGAGTGAGCCGCCATAGAACCATTTCATAATGGTGCCAGTGTTGTAATACTTTCGTGCCATAGCCACATAGTACATTGGTGATCGAGACCATGACTGCGGCAATACAGTGCGCACAATGACGACATCGAGCTGGCTGGCATGATTGACGGCAAAAATGACCCCCTTATCTTTGGTGCGGGGGTCATGGTCCAAGGCAAATACGTGCTCCGTTCCGTAGGCCTTGAGGCCGCTAAATGCTTTTAGGATGGGCGTGGAGAATGGAAAAAGACAGAATTGTAAAAAGGTAGGAAGTGCTCGGTGGTACTTCATGAGCTAGCTGCGCCCCGCCGCGTCAGTACAGCACATTTTACCTTAATAGCCTTCCTTTCGCAATTCTTTAATAAGCTCTTCTGCATGCTTTGAAATGCGGTGTGGCATCTGTATGTCGAGCGTGACCAGAATATCTCCACGGCGACCTGAACCGTTCCATTTGCCATTGATGCCATGAGGGACGCCCTTGCCTTTCACTTTGACCACATCGCCATGGCGCGCACCACGAGGAATTTCAAGGCTCACTTCCCTTTCATTGTCGCCATCCAGGGTGCGCAGCGGCATGCTTCCACCAGCAATAGCCGTCGAAAGCGGCACTTTCATGCGGCCAATCAGATCATTTCCTTGGCGTGTATATGCAGGATGAGGCTTTATATGAATGCGAATGAGCAAGTCGCCTGGCGTGCCGCCGGCCTTCGCTTCGCCCTCACCGGTGAGTTTCAACATATTGCCTGGCTCTATGCCAGCAGGAATAACCACCTCTATTTCTTTGCGCTGCTCATAGGTGCCCTGGCCCTTACATTTCTTACAACGTGTCTTGGGGATTTTGCCTGTGCCATGGCATGTATCACATGGTCGCGTCGACATAACACTGCCGAAAAATGATTGCACTCTCTCGTCGATTTTTCCTTTGCCGGCGCATGTCTTACAGGTCTCAAGGTCAGTGCCGGGTTCTGCACGACTTCCTTTACATATTTCACAGAGGGATTCTTTTGAAATGGTAAATTCCTTGTCGGCACCAAAAACGCTTTCTTCAAAAGTAATTTCAATATCGACGGTGAGGTTGCGACCGCGATGGCTGTCCCTTCCTCGGCCAGCGCCGCGCGCCCCCGCCCTACCGCCAAAAAAGTCGCCGAATATATCGCCAAGGTCAAATTCAAATTGCTGGCCGCCGCCGCCTGCACCACCAAAACCTCCAAAGCCACCGCCACCGAAGCCTTGGGCAAAGTTTGAAAAATCAAAACCTTCAAAGCCAGCGCCTCCACCGGCACCACCAAATCCACCCGGTCCGGCAGAGCCGAATCGGTCATATTGCGCGCGCTTCGCATCGTCGGAAAGCACGCTATTTGCCTCGTTTATTTCTTTAAACTTATCCGCATTGCCGGTCGCTTTGTCCGGATGATATTCATGGGCAAGCTTGCGGAAGGCCTTTTTTATGTCGTCCTTCGAGGCGTTTTTATCGACGCCGAGGATTTTGTAATAGTCTTTTGACATTGGTACGGGTGTTAAGGGTGAATCTTGACAAGATTATTTATATGGTATATAATTCATTTTATGAGTGTTCTTCTGCGCATTATTTTGGGTTCGATACCTGTAATGATCGCGTTCGGTCTAGGTATCAGTGCTGGTGAGAAACGTATTTCACCGGTATTGGCTATCCTAGCTGTCTCCGTGATCGCTACTCTTGCGGGAATCTGTGGGTGCCGGATCCGGCGTCTCTAACGGATCCCGGAGAAATCATGATTCCTTCAAGTTTTCCGAGTCGCCCTTGGCACCTGTGTGCCGGGGGCGATCTTTCGTTTATGAATTTCAATTAACTTCCCCACTATCACTTTCTTAGACCCATGACCCTGCCCACCTCAGAGGCAAGTGAGCAGAGCTAGGGTCTGTGAAAGTAATGTGATTTTGCAGTACGTAGTTATGTTATTCTCTCTTTCCAACTTCCATATTTACATAACTACATACTCCCATACTTTCTTTTTATTTCTTCTCGCCACCCTCAGCTTCCTTGGCCTTTGCAGCTGCATCGGCATCGTCGGTTGCGGCGCCAGGCTGGCTTGCTTGTGCACCAGCACCAGCTGCCTGCCCGGCCTTTGCCATAGCCTCACCAATCTTTGAAAGCTCATGAGAGAGCTCTTCGCCTGCCTTTTTCATAGCGTCAATATCAGTGCCAGCGATGGCAGTCTTGGCCGCAGCTACTTTATCTTCTACACCCTTCACCACCTCAGCAGGCACCTTTTCCTTATGCTCGCGTATTGATTTTTCAGAGGTGTAAATGAGGTGTTCGACAGAGTTTTTCACTTCGACAGCCTCACGTTTTTTCTGATCAGCGGCATTGTTGGCCTCTGCGTCTTTCTTCATTTTTTCAATTTCTTCCTTAGACAGGCCTGAGCTTGCAGTAATGCGAATAGAATTTGCCTTACCGGTCTGCTTGTCCTTAGCGCTCACATTGAGGATGCCGTTTGCATCGATATCGAAGGTCACTTCGATCTGTGGCGTACCGCGTGGCGCAGGAGCAATGCCGTCGAGGTTGAAATGGCCGAGGGATTTATTATCCGCTGCCATAGCACGCTCACCCTGCACGACATGAATCTCTACCGATGTCTGATTGTCGGCAGCGGTAGAAAAGACCTGTGACTTTGAGGCAGGCACGGTGGTGTTTTTCTCAATCAGTTTTGTAGCCACGCCGCCTAAGGTCTCGATACCGAAAGCCAGAGGGATAACATCGAGGAGGAGCACGTCTTTGACATCACCGGCGAGGATACCACCTTGAATAGCAGCACCAGCGGCAACCACTTCATCGGGATTGACGCCCATGTGCGGCTCTTTGCCAAAGTATTCCTTTACGGCAGCTTGCATAGCGGGCATACGTGTCTGACCACCCACCAAGATGACTTCGTTGAGATCGGCCACCTTGAATGGTGAAGCATCCATGGCGCGCTTTGTAATAGCCATAGCGCGATCGAGAAATTCACGAGAGAGCTCCTCGAGCTTTGCACGGGTCATGGTAATGAGGAAGTGGCGAGGGCCGTTAGCATCTGAGGTGATGAAAGGAATATTGACCTCAGTCTGCATTGCTGTTGAGAGTTCAATCTTTGCTTTTTCTGCCGCTTCATCGAGGCGCTGGAGGGCAAGCGCATCTTTGCGAACATCAATGCCCGACTCTTTTTTGAATTCATCGGCGAGCCAATTAATAATCTTCTGATCAATGTCCTTACCACCCAAGTGTGCATCACCGTCGGTCGAACGTACTTCAATGACGCCATCCCCTACTTCGAGGATAGAAATATCGAAGGTACCTCCACCGAAGTCAAAGACGGCGATTTTCTCATTGGTCTTCTTATTGAGACCATAGGCGAGGGCGGCTGCGGTCGGCTCATTGATAATGCGCTTTACTTCAAGGCCGGCGATTTTTCCAGCATCGCGAGTAGCCTGGCGCTGCGCATCGTTGAAGTATGCAGGCACCGTGATAACGGCTTCAGTAATTTTCTCACCAAGGCGAGCTTCAGCGTCATTCTTCAATTTCTGGAGAATCATGGCTGAGATTTCTTCAGGGCGATACCATTTCTCGCCCATTTTTACCTCAATGCCACCATTGGCGGCTTTGCGGGTCTCAAACGGAATGCTTGCACGGTCTTTCCCCACGCTTTCTTCGTCAAAGTTGTGACCAATGAAGCGCTTGATCTGGTATATGGTGTTTTTTGGATTGGTAACTGCTTGGCGGCGCGCAAGGAGGCCGACTACCTTTTCGCCGGTTTTGGTTTCGGCGACGATAGAAGGCGTGGTGCGGGCACCCTCTGCATTTTCAAGAATCTTTGGGCTGCCAACTTCCATGACGGCCACCGCTGAATTTGTTGTTCCGAGATCGATTCCAATGATTTTAGACATAATTTAGAAAGTAAAAGGTTAAAGGTTAAAAGTAAGCATAGCTTCTTCCGACTGCACTCGGATGTCATGCCTGCAAGCAGTCACGCCATCCATCGTTTGTCGGAATAAAAGGTACAGAACGGGACGAGATACAGAACGGGACGAGGACGAGACAGAGTGCGAAACAAAATGATACAGGAAAAAAGCACATCGATTGCAATTCCCTTGCGCGAAGCAAGTCAAAGCAAGAGCGGATCGTGCTTAAAATGAGTGAGCGAGCCCTGGAGCGCGCGGCATGCAATGCATGAAATGAGCGAGTTGGTCGCGTACGCTGGCAATGCGTTCAGCAAAAAAGATGCGCACTTCAGGAGGTATAGAAAGCGAAACAAGGCCAGGAAGCAAATAGACAGTCGTTGTGCCAGATGCGACCGTGAGTGTGTCTTCTGCTGTTGCGGGCGCACTCAAAAGTGCCTGATGATTGATTTCATCGGCAAAGACAACTTTCATGCGTACCTTGCCGTAGAATTCGGCTACGCACACATAGGCCAAACGCTCGCGGCCTTCTCGGTCGCGAAGCATTCTTGGAATGACATGAAGTTTTGGTCGTAAGCTTAACATTTTTTGCATATTATAGGCGCCTGGCCTGACCCCCCCATACTTCCATAACTACATACTTACATAGTTTCTTTCGTTTCCCCCACCACTACCTTTGGTGCGCGGATTTGCTTTCCGTTGAGGGTATAACCCTTCTGTATGACAGAAAGAATCATACCATTTTTTGAAGGATCCGTCACGGGTTCGGTGCGAACGGCTTCATCGCGCATTGGGTCAAAAGGTTTCCCTTCAGGGACGACTTCTGTGAGGCCGTGTGTGGCCAGAGCGTTGCCAAGTTGCGAGCGAATATATTCAACACCAGTGCGCCAGTTGGTATCTACTTTTTGCCACGCCTCTTTATTGGCCATAGCCATATCGAAGCTTGCAAGGACAGGCAAAAGCTCCTCGATCAGTCCCTCCACGGCGTATTTGCGGGCCTCTTTGAAATCTTCTTCAGCGCGTTTCTTTGCATTGATATAGTCAGCCTTGGTGCGCTGCCAGCCGGTCAGGTATTCATCGCGTTCTTTTTGGGCGCTCTTCAATGCCTCGCGAAGCTTTTTGATTGTGGCACCAGCTGCTTCTTCGGCGACAACAGAATCATCGAGGCCCTCAGGTGATGTGTCAAAGACAACATCATCCGCCTGTGGAGCGGCTGTTTTTGTATCATCTATAACAACCTCCGCTTCATCCGCGGAGCGCTTTGTGGTAGCGTCATCGTTCATGGACATAGATTATAGCAAAAAAATAGGAGATGCAACACATCCTCATGGTTTGTCAGCAAAAAATTTATTAGCTGATTCACTTCCAACAAAGCTGCTAAATCCGAGATTTGTGACTTCAATTTTTAGTTTATCATTAATGTTGGAAAATACTTTTCCTACTTTTTCTCCATCCTTGTCTCCTACTACAATATAAATAGGTAGATGTTTTTTTTCTTTTAGCATAGGTGTCAACAAGTCGATTAGTTCTTGATCTGCGGCTTTCCATCCAATAATTAAGATTCTATCGATATGATTGATTTCAGATTGCAAGACATCAACATGATTACTCGGACAAATAAAACCTTGTTTTTTTGTAATCGGAAGTGCTAGGGCTGGAAGATTGTAATAATTCTTATCACGCACCTCTTCTTTGTGGTATGGGCGTGAAGGGTTTTTTGCTGAACGTATTTGATTTATATACTGAGGATTAGCTCGAAGGAAATCCCTACTGCTTTCTGGTGTATCTAGAAATCGTATATTCTCTTTGCTTGCAATATATACCCAATCGTGGGAACCGTGTGGTTTTATTAGTTTAATTGGATGGGTAATATATGAGTCAAGAGATTTAAACTGAATGTTATTTATAATACTTCTCTCAAACAGAGAGTCATAATTAAAGGAAACAATACACGCCCGACCCCCTGCGTCTTGAATGTTAGAAAACAGTACCGAGTGATTATTTCGAGGATGATAATATTCGGGACCCTCTGATATGTGTTGAAATAAATCTTGAAGATAGAAACTCAAATCAATAAATTGATTTGTTCGATGGTTTTGTTGGCCGGAGTTAATTAATATTTTATTTAAAATACTTTCAAAACTTGTATCCACACTATTTTTTGATTTAGCATGAATATCTGAAAGTAAGTGACCTGCATCCGGATATTTCTTTAAGTATCCAGTTAAGGGCTCTTCCGTGAGAGTATCTGTTAGAGGTGCTTTTTTCACACCATCTTTAGATGTAAAATCATAGGATGCCCCAGCCCCTAAAATTATTAGCGGATAAGCCATAATATAAGAGTATAGTAGTTTTTTTATAATTTGTATAATCAAACAAAAAACCGAGCTCTCGCCCGGTCTTTTGTTTGATATTGCAATAGTGAGC
>CAZKGX010000001.1:1010-25190 GCA_964552645.1 uncultured Candidatus Saccharibacteria bacterium | reverse complement strand
TCCCGCAATGACGAGGAGTGGCGCTTCTGTATCCGTCGACCCTGCTTTGTAGCGAGCGTACACCTCAAAGGCAAAGGGATATTCTTTTTCTGGTGCCAGTCGTCCTGCCATAAAAATGAGTGTCCTCTTTTGACCATACGTATCTCGTATGTCACGTATACGCTGTTCAATATCAGAATGCTGAGCAAGACCCTCATGTGCTATACGTGCAATAAGAGGATCGAGAGCGATCGGTCGCACTTCAATTTTTGCCATATCAATCGATTGCTCCCCGAGCTGTTTTTTGATGCGTTCCAATACCACGCGTATCGTAGTGGCGTTTTGTAGTGTCAGAGGGGCAATGCAAAGGCGGAGTCGATTGAGGAAGAAGGCTTTTCTAAAATACGGGCTATACATATCGGTGTGAATATCTACATTGCGCCGAATAGTAAGACCACACACGTAGGTGCCGTACCAAGCAAGCAGCACACCGACCAGCCCTGTTTCAAATGGATCCTGCGTGGTTATATACACAGTTTTATGGCCCGCATCAGCAAGCGTATTGATACGCTGTATGCCCTGCCAAAACGCTCGCGGCATATAGCATAAGCGTAGCCATGCCTTGGTACTGTATGCCACAACACGACCAGATGCATTCTGCGCATCACCCTCAACAAGACAATCTTCTTTCGGCACCCTATGTTTCTTGAGAGCAAAGACGATTATGGAAAGGCTATCGTACTTCTTTCCATACCCTTTCATTCTTTCACGAACCGAGCTTTCATTAATAAAAATACCTCTATCCGTCGATATCATTATGGCCGGCACCTTATTGTGATCGGAGGGTGTATGCATAGAAATTATCGAACGATCGTGCGAGCAATACGCACCATGTCTGCGGCAATATCGTCATATGTTCTAGTAAATGCAAAAGCGGCGACCTTACGGCTCTGCTCTGCATAATTGTGCGGATCAGAAAGCCAGATAATAGCCCGCTCTATATCATCAGTATTTTCTGGATCTACAAAAATGGCACATTCTTTGATGCGTTCATAAATGCCCGTCTCGCGCGTCACAATAAATGGCACGCCGCAGCGAATGGCATTCATAATGGTATTGGGGCTAATATCACCAAGCGAAGGCAAGATAACTGCATAGGATGCCCGCAATGCCTCCAAAAATTGATGGTCAGGAACAATATCAAGGGCGAGCTCAATATCTGGCACTTTTGTTTTGGCGTGTTCAAATGCAATTCGAAGACGATCGGCATTCTTCCATTTGAGCGGACGTGTGGCGGCAAAAAATACTTTTTTCTCCGGCACAGGGCGCGGTGAAAGCCTTTGCCCATAGGCATTCTCAACAATAAAACTCTTCTCCACACTGATGCCATATGGTCGTGCAAAAATATCCCTCTGCCAATTGGTGCTCCACACAATTGCATCTGCCCCAGCAAAGAGCATACGAATGCCACGGAAGATTTCTTTTTCTTTCAGTGAAAGCAATTCGAGATTACCTTCAATGCGACCATAAAAATCTTTGAGCAAAATAAGATGCCCTGTACGCTCTACATAGCCTTCCCACAAAAAATCCCCTCCCGTACGCACCATAAATGGACGCCTAAAAAGACGCGCGGCGAACATGGCTGGCAATGCTGCACTAAACGTATCGAGCCCAATCACAACATCGGCCCGAATAATCTGCGGAATAATTTTGAAAAAATAAAAGAGATGTCGAATGCCCGTCGGCATTTTTTTCTCAAAGGTAAATGAGGCAACCTCAGTAGGATAGCCTTGCTGGCGAAGCGACTCTGTGAGCTGCTTTGCATATTGCGCCGGGCCACCGATATCAGGCGGATATATGCCGGTGGCAATAAAAAAGCGAAGCGGCCCATACGCAGATTTCTCGGTCGAGATGTTCTCATTGCCAGATGCAGCAGCCTGCCCCTCTTCTGTGGGCTGCTTCTTATTTTTAATAAACATACTTTCAAAAAGTGCTTTCATATCTGCGACTACCCGCTTCCAGTCATACTTCGAAAGAGCGAGTGTTTGCGCCTCATTTACCTTACGCGCAGCAATACGCGGATGCTCAATGATATGTGAAATGGCCTGTGCAATACTTTCAGGATGGCGCGGCTGCACAATATAGCCATTCTCATCCGTAAGAAAATCAGCAATACCTCCCACGGCCGTACCTACGACCGGAATACCAGCGGCCATAGCCTCAATAAATGAATTACCAAAACCCTCTGAGAGTGAGGGGCGCACAAAAATATCAGCAGCCTGCAGCAATTCAGGGAGACGATCATGTTCGATAAAACCATGCCAATAAATACGATGCGTCACACCGTGCTTCTTGGCCAGCTGCTCCAATGCAATCTGATCAGGCCCTACCCCATAGGCGACAAGGCGCACTTCTTCTGGCAAAAAAGTTAGAGCACGAACAATATCATCTACTGCATTTTTGAGGACAAGACGTGAAGTAGAAATAATATAAATAGGACGATGCGCCCGCTCTGCACCTTGCTGCAAGTATGCGGATATGTGCTGTGCCGTCGCCTCTTCTTTTGCGACCTGACTTTCTTTTGTATGCGCTGTTTGGTGAAAATAGGTGTCCCACAGAGTACGGATCTCTTCAATACGTGTCCGAGCGACCACGGTAGCAAAACGCTCACCATCAACACCATTTGATATGACCGTCACATCACCCATATAGCCCACCTCACGTGCCATGAGACTCAAATGGTGCGATATGGCCTGTATATGATCAGCATTTTTGTATATAGCCTTATAGAGAAACCATAGCGGGCCGACGCGCTTTGCTATATGCGAGAGAGGATCACCTTCTTGCAGGGTGAGAAGAAATTTTGGAATGGTAAGTGCTTGCATGCGCGCAATACCAGAGTGTGCTTCCATTTTTGGAGCGACGGGACTGATAAATGCAAATGCCTTTGCAATAGCAATCAATGCATCGAGAGACCATTTGAAGAAGAGCGCAGCGAAACCAGCATAATTTGCCATGATTGACCATGTCAGATCAAAAGGCTGTGTAATGTGCAATGAAAGAGCCTTTATACATGCCCAAAAAGGAAAGAGGTATTTATTGAGGGAAAGTGGAAATGGAATAGTGCGCTCACCAGGCAGGAGCGAGCCGGTGTATCCAATGCGATGGATATGTACACCTTCAATCACTTCTTCCTTGGGTGCATTGCGATCGATACGCAACGTGATCATATCAAAATCAAAACGATCTTCTGGAGAAAAACGCTTGGTGATTTCCTTAACTGCAATTTCGGCTCCAGCCACAAAACGAGGAAAATAGGTCAGGGAAAAAATAAGCACACGGCGGCGAGGCGCCCCCTGTGGCACTATCGGTGTATTCGAAGTATTTTGCCCCTCATCATGAGGAGACGACGGCTCAACTAAAGGCTTTTTTCTAATGCCTTTCATGGCCCTATCATAGCCCGAATGAGGCTTTTTTCCAATAGATGCCCAAGGAGGCTATAAGGCATAGTCCCATGACTACAAAGAGGGTCATTTGTGGTTGTACTTCTCTGTTTTTACTATGAGCCAATGCAGCATTACCGGCCGCAACGCTCTGTGCATCATGCACTGGTGCTGGCGTGCTGCGCGGCGCTGGTGTGACGCTTTTTTTCGGCACAACAGATACATGTGGAGGACTGAGAGAGGGTTGAGGTTTCTTCTGTGGAGATACTGACACAGCTGTAACTGCTGCCGCTGACGATGTTGCTATTTCCTTGATTGTGGTGAGGCGCGCAATGGGCATATTATTAACCGCTCGCATATCGCCATAGCAGGCAGACACAGGTACGGAGATAGATGCATGCGGCGCAATGAGAGAGCCTATAGGAAATGTGAAAGCAAGCGGTGCTGTGAGACCATTATCGTTTGATGATGACGCTGGCGCAGAGGACGTAGACATCGTGAGGGCACGCTCATCCCGCATAAGAAAGCCTGATATATCGATGTATGACGATCCATCGTTGTGGACCGTACAATTCTCCCCATGCTCTGAGGAAATGTTTTTATAAAGAGACAAAAGAGGTGCCACCACAGAGAACGTTACCCTATCCATAGCACTCCACTCTCCTGCCCCCACCTCAAGAAAGACTACATACGTGCCAGGAGCTGCATAGACATGCATTACATTTTTACCTTCCACGGTCGTGCCGTCGCCGAAATTCCAAATAAAGCGAGCATTGTAAAGTGGCTCTTTCTTGAGCCCTAATGCTTCCGCGGCAAACAATTGCGGCACGCCGATGTATATGGCGTTTTTAGTATCAGGATGTGTGGTGATATGAGCAAATATCTGTGGCTCGACAGGAAAACGCGTTGCGGTGCTATTGTGATTGGCAGTTGTAGAGTCTGGGAACGGCGAAACAGACAGTGGAGAAGCCGCACCCTCCGACACCGTAATTGACGAAGTATTTGTATGCGGCTCTTCAGATGATGGAGGTGCGTCGGAAGTGGAATCGTGCGCCTGGACCAGAGTACCACTACCGGGATGTGCCTCAGCAATTACCCAATTTCCTTCAGTGTATTGCAGCGAATAATGGAGATCTAAGCGTGCCTGCTGTTTTGCTTGCGCATTTTTCGTTGCCACAGCATCAGCATCGCCTTTATTCCAATTCACCGTATCAGTAATAGCATCGCCGATCATAATCGAAACAGGCTCTCCGTCATTTTTCAGAGAAAAAGAGCTTTCAAAAAGACTTCCTTGAAAATCGGGATGATCAATGAGGAATGCCTTACTATTATCCGCAATAATGGCATAGCTTTGGGGGTCTATGGTGCTTGCTACTGTATCGCGCATTCCAGCAGGGAGACTTTCGATTTTATGTCGCGTATCTGCTTCTTTAAGGTCCAGAGAAGAAATAGCAAGTGGCGTATTGCCCTCTGAAGCATCATTAAAAACCTCTATCCATTCCCGCCCTGTATCCGCCCCGGGCGGATCAAACATAATTTCAGTAATCTTCAAAGCATACACATGATATGGAATAGCTAAAGAAAACAGCGAGATCAAAAAAGAACAGGTAAAACGAAAACACACTCTAAGCGAAGAGGTATGCATAAGAAATAAATAGCCTAATAAAAACTATCTACCTTGGAGGATGTTTTGTATTTCTTCTTCTGAGGGACCTTGTGGTTGTGTGGCTGCCGGAGTTGGTGCTTGATGTGAGGTGTGTGTCATGCCGTGTGGAGGTGCTACAGGTGTAGATGGTGTTATTGACGGTGCTGGTGGCAAAACAACAGATTCCCCTTGTTCATGATGCGGCTTATGGTGAAATGCTTTTTCCTCGCTCTCTTTATCCTTTAATACGGAAGCAAGAGCAGCTTTGAGCGCTGATACATTTTCAGGCGAGCGAGATTTGCCGTCATTTTTTGCAGGCGTCTGCTTCAATGCATTCAAAGATACTGGCTTGGCCTCATGTGGGAGAGAATGCGAATGCGTCGATGGAAAGTGGTGCTCTTGCGTACGCATTTCGGCTGGGGCAGCGGACGTATTCTTTTCTGGTGCATGTGCCGAAGCATGCACCGGACGAGGGGCACTTGTTTGAGAGCGGCTATGTTCGGCGGTGACACCTGTACCCGATCGCATTCCCTGATGCCCTGTAGGAGCATATGTCTTTGAACTCGAAGGTGCTGCGGGCACAAAGACCGTTCCCTCTCTCCCCTCTTTTCTCTGTGCACCATCCGTCTTATTTTTCTTATCTGATACAACGGCAATAGGTTCATGCCATTTGCGAATTTCCTCTTCAACAAGGGCACGCGGATGTGCAAACTGCGTACGCGACATAGCAATCACAGCATCCTTAAAAATACGCTCTGGCCGAGGTATAGGCGGCATAGTCACTGCGGAGAATGGCCGCGAACTTACCCCATCGATCATGAGCTTCAAATAAATTTGGAAAATGCCAAGATTGACGAGGTCTTCAGCGGTAAATTGCGGTGCAAATTCTTTTTCGAGCACATCAGCATCGTACGCACCTACACGAAAGACAGTCATAGTGCCGACGTTACCAAAGACGGCTGCACGCACTTCTTCTTCCATTTGCTCAATGTATTGATGCGCCATTATGAGGCTCAGCTTATACTTGCGCGCCTCGGACAAAATATCGGCAAATGATTTATTGGCAAATGATTGAAATTCATCGACATGAAGGTAGAAATGCGGAAGCTTCTTCAATTCATCTTCGCTACGATCGGCGCGCGACATAGCTGCCAAATAGAGCTTGGTAATAATCATTGAGCCAAGAAGATTGGCATTTCCTTCACCTACACGACCCTTTGAAAGGTTCACGATCAGGATTTTCCTATCGTCCATGATCTTGCGCAGATCGAAGGATGATTTTGGCTGACCGATGATGTTGCGAATAAGGGGGTTAGAGGTGAATTGACCGATTTTGTTTTGGATAGCAGGCGTTGCTTCTGCGGCAAAGCGATCGGTGTATTTTGCAAATTCATCTACCCAGAATGACTTTACTGATGGATCAGTGACATTGTCGACGACAAGCTTGCGATACTCTTTGTCGGAGAGCATGCGATTCACCGAAAGGAGGGTTGAGTTTGGAAATTCGAGGAGAGCGAGGAGTGTATTACTTAAAATATAGGCCATGCGAGCAGACCAGGCATCGACCCAGATCTTCTCAAAGGTACTCATGAGGCCATTGACCACGAGGTGGCGCTTATCAGCACCAACATCCTCCATGATGTTGAATGAAATGGGATTATCCATGTCAAAGGGCGCAAAATACACCACGTCCTTTATGCGCTCTTCAGGGACATATTCGAGGAGTAATTCTGCGCTCTTACCGTGAGGATCGATGAAGGCCATACCTTCGCCATTTTGTATGTCTTGCACAGCAAGATTCTCAAGCAGGGTTGATTTACCCATACCTGTCTTGCCGATGACATACATATGACGAGAACGATCTTTGCGTTTAATACCAAAACGCATACGGCGATTACGTGAATCTGTCTCCGCGAAATAGGTGACTTTATTCTCATCAAACAATCCACTGTTCATTCCGACCTATTATACCAGATTGCTATGAAATTCCGTTAAAGAAAAAGTGAATAGGAAATGAAGGGACGAGACGAGCATACTCCGCCCTTTTTTCTTCTTATTGTTTTATTTCGGCAGAAGTGCGCTTTCAGAATAACGATTATTTGGATCCCACAACATCCAAGAAGTGAGGCCGACATCGTAGGTAGCGCGAATCTGATCGCGCACCATAGTTGGTGTATAGACGGCACCAAGATTAAAATCTTGTAGCCATGGACGTAATTTTTCAGGTGAGGTGCTTGCGGCCTTTGCACGACTCACGGCCGTGCCCATACTTACCTTGATAGTGGCATATGGATCATGAGCAGGACTTGCTATGCCCATATACTGCGCTGGAAAATGAGATGGATAGACCATAGGCGCCACATAATCAAAATATTTGAGAGCATCCTCCAAACGCTGGCCGATATTGAGATCATCGTGCGACGTAGTGGTCATACCGAAAATATCCGCTGACGTGACCGGGCCCTTCCCTTTTTGAGATTTTGGATTACCAAGACCGTCGTACGTTTGCTTGCCTTTTATATTACTTTTTATATATGCAAAGAAATTACCGAGCACTTCGTGCTTTGGTCGCGTACCGGTAATAGGAAGCACCATATCGGCCATATCGCCATCAGAAGGATAACGTATATAGTCGAAGTTAATTTCATCAAAGCCTTGCGCATATGACTCCTTGGCAATAGCAACGAGGTATTTCCACATTTGCGGTGCGCCAGCATCAATCCATGAAATACCTTTTCTATCTTTCCAGATGTTGCCATCTCGTGTTTTCACGGCCAATTCAGGATACTGTGCCACCATATGTGGATCCTGGAATGCTGCTACGCGCCCAATAACATAAATACCTCGCTTATGCAGGTCGCCGATGAGGGCGCCAAGATCCTTGATGCGACGCTCCACAGGCGCCTCTTTAAGGAGTTCTGGATCATGCACTTCAAAAGAAATCTTGCCGGTATAGTCCTTAATATCAATGACGACAGCATTAATTTCTGTCGTGTCCATCAACTTTATGAGACGCTCACGAATGTTTTTTGTACCAGCAACCCAACTCGACATATAGATAGCCTTTACCTGGTGCGGTGTATTTATATGAGTGACACCTCGCGTATGTGGAGCATATTGTTGAAGATCAGCCTGCGTATGTCGCAGGGCATATTTTTCAGGCAATGTCACATAGTTTAGATAAAGAAAAGCAGCAAAAGCGATGAGAACGATGAGTCCTGGAATGGCGTCGAGGAAAAGCGCCGCTCGCGCCTTTTTGCTTTTTGCCCCCGAGAGTGGTGACGCCTTTTTTCGGCGCTGTATCCACTTCAAAAATGCCCTTTGTTTGCGCTGGGTCTTCTCCAAAAAATCCATTATATTCTCATGCGACGATTAGTAGTGGTCGAAGAAGGTGTGCTTGTGTGCGGGCGCTCAGGATATGATGGTGTATCATTGGTTGGTGCAGCAGTGCTAGCAATAGTAGGATGCGCCCCTGTGCCCACCGTATCAACACGGCGCTTGCGAGGGGCGCGGGGTTTTGTGTGCGTGATTGCGATTGCAGGAGAGCTCGGAGTGGTGGCTGGCGTTGTGTGAGCGTGCTCCATATGACCTAAACCAGTACCGTGAGGTATAACATGTGCCGCTTCAATGTGTGCCGTCGGATGGACCCCCACCGTCTCTGTAACAGCCGCTTCAAGCGTATCAAAAGTGGCCATAGCAGCAACGTTTTTCGCTGCTTCGACATTGTGAATGGTTTCAAGACCGCCAGCACCGTGCTGCTCTTTTCTCTGTGGGCGCAGACGTGGATGCGAATAGCTCAAAATCTTTTTTACGACAGCACCAGACTCAGAGCTTAAGGCCACTGAAAAAATAGCGATGCCGATAGCAAACGTAAGAGTTGTTTTTGCTGATGAAGGAATACCGAAAAAAGGTATCAGTGCACTAATAAGACCCAAGAGCGAAATCGTTCTTAGATTGCGAGAAGGACGAGGTGATAGAGGTGCATCATTCATAGATTATGATGTACTGATTATAACAACAAATTCACCCTTTTGCTTCTGTGGATTGCTTGTAAGGACTGCGGCAAGCTCGCTTGCTGTGCCCGTGAGCACTTCTTCGTATATTTTTGATATTTCGCGCACAATGGTTACTTTCTTTTCTGGACCAAGAAGTTCAGTAAGTGAAGCCAATGTTTTCATAATGCGATGCGGCGATTCATAGAGTACAACAGTGCGCTGCTCCTGTGCTATTTCATTAAATAATGTTTGTCGGCCTTTCTTATGCGGCAAAAAACCAAGGAAGACAAAGTCCGCGCATGGCACTCCTGCAATTGAAAGCGCAGCGGTGAGTGCCGATGGACCAGGCACCGCTTCAATACGTATGCTCCCTTCAGCAAGTTCCACAGCAAACCGCTCGCGCACACGAGCTACAAGCTCAGTGCCAGGATCTGAAATACCTGGCGTTCCCGCATCAGATACAAGCGCTATAGACTTCCCTTCTTCAAGTAATGAAAGGATGCGCTCGGCCACTTCCGGCACGCTTTGTGCATGATAACTTATGAGACGGCCTTTATTACCCTGATCGCCACGCACATTGTAATGAGAGAGAATTTTTGCAGTCATGCGCGTGTCCTCGCAGGCAATGCTGTCTACTTCTTTTAGAATACGAAGTGCTCGCAGAGAAATATCTTCGAGATTGCCAATTGGTGTACCGACGATAAAGAGCGTAGGCGCTGCTGCCTTTCCATCTTTTCCTTCTCTCGAAGCATGTGGTGAATGAGCCTCGGTGCTTTCGTCCACAATACCCTCTCCACCACCCTCTTCATCATGTACATGAAATATAGCCATATATGCGCTATAATGCCTCTAATTATGGAAGGAAGCAAGAAAAAAGGCCTTGCAGGGGGCGATTTCGATAGTCGTGGCCTTGTCTACGTGGCGCGCGAAATTGAGCGCGCACTTGGGCGTATGCCGAGCGCCGATTACGGCATTGTGACAAGCGATGATACGTATGCCCGCTCTATAGCAGAGCGCTATCCCAATGACGTCTTCATTGTTGAGGCGCCGGAAGGACAGCACGATATGCGCGATACTTACGAGCTCCTGTCCGACCCTCATGCCCTCGCCTGGATACGTGCGCGCAATGCTGACCTTGTCGTATTTAAGTCCACCAGTAAAATCGAAAGTCTTTGTCGCGAACACAATCTCAATCTCCTCAATCCATCATCTCTCCTTGCTGAAGAAATTGAAAATAAAGTAAAGCAGTCGGCGTGGTTTGCGAAAAATAATTTGACGCATTACCTCCCTCTCCATTGGACAGGGCAGCTGGCCGCTCTGCCCGCCACATGGCAAGCTCCTTTTATACTGCAATGGGCACATGGCCATACCGGCGACGGCACGCTCCTCATACAAAACAAAACCGAGTTCGAACAGCTCAAGACACAATTCCCCGCTCGCGAGGCGCGCATTGTTGAATACATTGAAGGGCACACCTTTACTGCCAATATCGTTGCCACAAAAGACGGTCACGCTCTCTGCGCAGGGATAAGCTATCAGATTACCGGGCGGGCACCTTTTACTTCACATGCATGGAGCACTATTGGAAATGATTGGGGTGCTGCTCATGCATTTTTCAAGAAACACCCCGATCTGCACGATGAAGCATTGCGACTCATCGATACAGTCGCTGCGCGTATGCATCATGCTGGATGGAAAGGCCTCTTTGGCATTGACTTCATGATAGGAAAAAGTGCCGATGGCGCACACAGCAATCACGGTGCACAGAGCGATCATACAAAAGACAAGCGCGCCCGCATCTATCTCATTGAAATAAATGCCCGCCAGCCCGCCTCTGTTTCATTTGAATCAAAGCTGCAGGAAAAAAAGCGTTGCGCTCTTTCACCTGCGCATGGAGCGGCTATGACGCAGAAAGGTAGTGCCATTGCCTCAGCTACTATTTTTGATACGCACCTCCGTCAACTGCAAGATATACAGGCCATACTCCCAGAAGTCGAGACTCTTTCCTGCGGCAGCCAGATCATCGTACGCATGCCATCAAACTATGCCGGCGCCAATACAATGCTGCGCGCATCTATGGCCGTAGCCATTGGTGAAAGTCTTGAACGCGCACGTATACGACCGCTTGGATTTGTCGTCTACGAACACAATACCGCCGAGAATAGCGACTTCATTCGCATGCAATATGGTGAAAGTGTTATTAAAAAAATACAGATCGAGGATCACAAGGTGCAGCTCAGTTCATTGGGCAATACAATTGCCGGACTGGTAAAAAGCGCTCTTGAGCAGCATTGCCTTATGCGCGACACAGAAGTGGCATTGCAGAACTATCTTGCCCTCCCCTTTGGTACATCGAAAATCGCTGTGCCGTACTACAACAATCGCCGCAGCGGCATGCGTGCGGGTCTGCGTGCATGGATTGGAAAAGGAACGGCCACAGAAATTCTTGAAGAGGCAGAATTGGCCGCCATTCGCGAACGCCGCCCCTATACCCTCTGGTCAAAAGCCGAAGCGCGCACCTTCCTTGTAGACCACAATATTGGCATTGATTGTTCGGGCTTTGTCTATCATCTTCTCGACACCGAATCACGTGCCCGCGGCCGCGGCCCCCTTGGCGGTGGGACCGGTTGGCTCTCATGGAATGGCGTCTCGCTCCTGCGCCGCCTTATTACCCGTTTTCGTGCAGTCGAAAATGCGAGCGTAGCCGTCCTCGCTTCGAAAGACAATAGTATTGAGATACCGCTACGAGCAGTACGTCCCGGCGATGTTATTACCATGATGCATAATGATGCCATGCCGCGCATTCCCGGCTTAGCGCGCGATCATATTCTCTTTGTTTATAAAGTGGCACCGGGACGCATTTCATTTGCCCACAGTATTGCATGGCCAAGTGACGGTATGTATGAGCATGGCGTGCGGCTTGGCGAAGTTACCATTGCACCAGAAGCAACCACCATCGACGATCCAAAAAATAATTGGAAAGAGTGCCCTATTGATGGAGATGAGAGCACGCTCGCCCCAAGCAAACAGCTCAGCGAATACATAGGAAAGAGCTTTGTGAAGCTGCAGCGATTACGCAAATAATCCTTCATTTTTTGGCCCATTTCTGCTACAGTAGCCTTGATGTCACCCATTACTGAGACCATAACAAATATCTCCGTTTCCTTCCCCCCAACCTTCAGTTCTCACCTTTTTTCGACGCAGGGTTTTACTGCTAATTTTGCCGAAAGTCTGGCTTTTGCCCTTTTTGCATGCATCGTCGCTTTTATGTGGGCGCCGCTTTTGACGCGCTTCCTTTATAAATACCGCCTCGTCCGCTCTGATAATCGCGATGTGTCACTTGGCATTGAAGGGCGCCGCACGAAAGCTGGCACTCCGGTTATGGGAGGCCTGCTGATTGTTATTACTATTGCGCTCATTACGGTCTTTTTTAATTGGGAGCGTCAATTCACATGGGTGCCGATTGGCGTCATGCTCATAGCAGCTACCCTTGGTGGCGTGGACGATGTGCTCAATATTTTTGGCAAAGAACGCCGCTCGCGCAAAGTATCACAGATTCTTACCCTCATTCGCGTACACAAAGTGTGGTATATGCGCCTGTGGTACATAGTAACCTTGCCTTGGGCGCTATTCCGCCGCGCCGCTACTATGCTTTCAAAGCATCCAGGCAAAGGCGTACATGTGCATGAGAAACTTATATTGCAATTTGCTGCTGGAGCGCTCACCGCATGGTGGATTTATTTTAAATTGGGAGCGCAGTGGCGCGAGCTTTATGTCCCCTTCCACGGCCCCCTCAATATAGACTGGCTCATTATTCCGCTCATTATTATTGTGGTGATGTTTACCGCCAATGCAGTAAATATTGCCGATGGTATGGACGGCTTAACCGGAGGCATGCTTATACCGACATTTAGCGCCCTCACCCTTCTCTCATGGATTGCCGGCTTCCCTGCTATGGCAATTTTGAATGCCACCGCTGTGGGTGCCTTGATCACCTATACGTATTTCAATATAAAGCCCGCTCGTTTCCAGATGGGCGATGTGGGATCACTTGCCATGGGCGCCCTTCTTGCTATCAATACGCTCGCCCTCAACCTCATGGTAGTGCTGCCTTTGCTTGGCTGCATGTTCTTCGTTGAAGCCGGCTCAGTGCTCATACAAATAGCAGGCCGCTATTTGACCGGTCGTCGCATTTTCAAAATGGCCCCTATTCATCATCACTTCGAGCTTAAGGGTTGGAGTGAGGAAAAGACCGTCATGCGCTTCTGGATACTGCATTTGGCGGGGGTTATTTTGGGTATTTGGATTGCCCTTCATTAAGCCACCCTGCTCCTCTTCCGTTTCCCCCTTTCTGTCTCCCCTCTTTTTCCTCTTGTTTTCTACACTTTCCCCAAGGGAAGGACCGGTTGTTTTTTAAGTCTTTCTGTGGTATAATACACCTAGCCACTGAGAACAGCTCTCTTCGGGACAGGGGTTGGGCCACCATTCTCCCCTACACAAGTGGAATGTCGTGTTCCCCCTCCTTCCCCGTCCTCGCACATGAGGACACGAGCGCTCTCAGTGGCGCTCTTTTCTTTTCCCCTCTTTTCTTTTCCTTCTCTTTTTTAATGCCAATTTGCCCAACCTGCTATATACTAAAGAGCACTACAGACACCACAATGGCTTCAAATCATTATTTGAATTGGGACACTAAAAAAATCGACGTGCCGCCTGGTCTACCACCAGAGACTCCACTTCCCGCCAGCACCATTGAACGCCTCTACGATGAAGGGTACGTTGCCACTCGCGTCGGGAAAGGTATTTTTAATAAAACACGTAGCCTTCGCATTCGCCTTTCTGAATATGCGCCTTCAAGCGAAAATCGCCGCATTATGCGCAAAGCCACCGAGCGCGGCGTAGCCTTTGAAACCACCGGCCTCCCCTATGAGCGCTACCATTGGACCATACACAAAATGGCCAAAGAGTTTTATACCGAGAAATTTGGCGCCGATACCTTTAGTGCAAATAAAGTGCGGGAGATCATGAGTGTGCTCGGCTCGACCGACTTTAATACCCTTCTTATTTATCGCAGCGTCATTGAATCGAATCAGCAAGCGATCGGCTATTGCATTGGCTTGCGAACGCAGCGCATCTTTCACTATAGCTATCCGTTTTATAATCGCCGATTTGCAGAGCGTGAATTACCAAGCCTTGGCCTTTCCATGATGACGCAGGCCGTGGAGTGGGCAAAAGGAAGCGGGCATGAGTTTATATACCTTGGATCATTGCAGCGCCCGAGCGATACGTATAAGTTGCAATTCGCCGGGGCGGAATGGTTTGATGGCGAACGCTGGCAGACTGATATGGCGGCCCTGAAGAAAATCCTGGCCGAATTGCCGCAAGTGCCTGGCCAAGAAAAAGAAGATGATATGGGTATTGATGCGCACGATCAGCAAACAGCTGCCATTTCGACCTCTTCTCCCGATGCCTAATCACAATCCACAAAACGAAAGCGATAGAAAGCAGCCGCCATTGCCACGTGCCCTGCCTGGGCATGTGCATATTATTGGTGTATGCGGCGTGCTTTCAAGTGCCCTTGCCTGCGCTCTCCACAGAGCGGGGGTGAAGGTTACAGGAAGCGATAAAGGCTTTTATCCACCTGTTTCCACCCAGCTTGAGCGCATTGGCGTGCCCTTCTATGCCGGATGGCACCCTGAAAAAATGGTCGCTCATGGCGTGCCGGATCTGGTCATCGTTGCCACTGCTTCAGGGAGCCACAACCCAGAGACAGCATATGCGCGCGAGCACAACCTCACTATTGTTTCGTACACTGAGGTACTGCATGCCTATTTTATACAGCCACAATCCATCGTCTGCGTTGGCACATGGGGAAAAACCACAACCAGCGCCATCCTTTCATTTATACTTCTTGAGGCAGGCTATGATCCAAGCTATATGTTTGGAGGCGTCTCCCTCTCACACGATCTCTCTGCCTTGATTGGCAAAGGCACTGTCAGCGTCCTTGAGGGCGATGAATACAAGAGCGGCACCGACGATCCGAATGCAAAGTTTTTTTACTATGCCCCTACCCACCTGCTCATGACTGGCCTTGCATGGGACCATGCTGATCTGTACCCGACATTAGAGGACTATATGGAGGCCTTCCGCAAACTGGTGCGCATGACGGCTGCAAATGCAAAGGCCTTAGCAGAAACACATCCAACACTTGCCCCACAGAGCAATCGCACCATCGTCGCATGCATTGATGATGAGGCTCTCATGGAATTACTTGAGAGTGAGCATATCCGCCCCATCACATACGGCAAGGATTCTCATGCTGCTTATCGGTATGAAAATGTGCATCACACCACTAAGGGCACTAGCTTCGACATCGTGCATGGTGGCAAAAAATACACCATAGAGAGCCCGATGCTTGGCCGTTACAATGTTGAAAACATCGCTGGCTGTTTTGCCATGGCACATAGCATTGGCGTGGCAGCCGAAAGTATCGTATCTGCTATAGCGCGCTTCCAAGGTATTAAACGACGTCTCGAGCGACGCCTTGATGGTATGCAGCATGGCGGCGGTGGCATTTCTGTCATTGATGCGCATGCCCCTACCCCCGACAAAGCCGCGGCTTGCCTTGAGAGTTTAAGTGAAGTTTATACTGACGGCTTAATTGCCATCTTTGAACCCAATATTGGCGGACGTCAAAAGAGTACGGCCGACAAATACGATCATGCCTTCAAAAATGCCGCGCACGTCTTTATTCCCCGCCTCACTAAATTGAAAATCGACTTTGATGCAAAGCCTGAGGATCAGCCTATAGAGGGCCCGGAGCTTTGCGCGACCATAGCGCGCACGCATACCCATACATCATACATAGAAGATGATGAGGCCTTGGTGGCAAAAGCAATTGAGTACGCCCAAGCGCAGGCAGCAGCAAAAGGAGGTACCGAAACACCGCGCATAGCAATTGTCTTCCTCGGCTCACACGGCTTCCGTGGCATGATTGAAGAGGCCGTCAAAAAATTGCAGCGCTAAAGCTCTGCTTATTTGGGCCCTCTCGTACTTTTTACCTTTTACTTTTTACTTTTTACTTTTCTAGAGCTATTTCCCTTCATCGACGATCTCTGTAGTGAGAGGGCCGTTTTCAGGCTTCTCTTTTATCTCAAGGGTAATGCCGCATACGTTGCATTCAATAATATGGCCAACAGCAAGGTCTGGATAGCGGGACAAATCAATATCGTTTTTGCACTCAGGACAGGTGCAGGTATGTGTATTTGACATGCTTCCTATGATACCCGAAACGTTGTAGGATACAAGAGTATGATTACGCCGCATCAGTTTTTCCCCTCCCTTGCCGCTGCGCTTGCCGTGCCTGCTGTGTTCTTTAAGCGTGAAGACCTGCATCCCTATGGATCACATAAAGGTCGCTCATTGCCGCATATGATCGATACCTATGCCGCCCAAGGCAAGCGTGCGTTTTGCATAGCAAGCTCGGGAAATGCCGCCCTTGCCGCAGCGCTTCACATTACCCTTCTCAATACACAGACGCAGCCAGACACACCTTTTTCTTTGAAGATTTTTATTGGCAATCATATCGATCAGAGCAAGGCTTCTTTTTTAAATGAAATACAGGACCCACACATAACAGTGGAAAAAGTTGAGCGCCCCCTCCAAGCCATGGCGCACTACGTAAAAGAACATGGCTGCACACCGCTACGCCAATCCACTGACGACCTTGCCCTTGAAGGATACGCTGCGCTTGCTGAGGAATTGAAGGCTATACCGAATCTCCAGGCTATTTTTATCGCAGCCTCTTCAGGCACTACGGCACAAGCCCTTGCTGCGCACCTTCCAAAGGTTGAGCTCAATATAGCCCAGACCACATCCTGCCACCCTATCGCCGAATATTGGGGCACTACCTATCATCCCGAGTCGTGCGTCAGCCTTTTACATACACACAAAGAAGAGTCCGTTGCTCGCGCCATTGTCGATAGAGTTGGCCATCGACGCAAGGCTGTAGCCGATGCCGTCGGCCATTCTGGTGGATCGTGCTGGATTATCAACAATGCTGAAATCGAAGCGGCCCAGGCACTGGCCCTCAAGACAACCGGCCTTACACTTTCTGCAAATAGCGCCTTATCAGTAGCTGCCCTCATGAAAGCCCTCGATGAAGGGACTATCTTTGAGGGCTCGGTGGTCTGTCTGATTTGCGGCCGTTAATAATGAATTCTTTAATGCGTAGAAGCTCTTCCAGGAGAGCGGTTAATTTGCCGTTCTTTTCTTTATCGAAGGTGGCACCGTATTCAAATTCAACCAAACGACGGATAAAGAGCTTATAGAGATCATTGAAATACCCTTCGAGCACAAGATCGCTCTTGAGGTGTGCCTCATCCGGCATATCGTGGACGAGACGTACAAATGGTATGCCCGTCTCCCCCAGCACCAGCGTATTGTGTGACATTTTATACAACATATAGACAATGGGATACATGCCGCTTGAAATACCGGAGCAACGTTAGAGTTGTGCAATGATACTTACAAAATCATTTTTCGCGACAATAACATGGTCCAAAAGATCAATACCGATAAGCTTGCCGGCCTCAATGAGCTGCTTTGTAACTTCTTTATCAGCATGGCTTGGCGTTGGAACACCGGAAGGATGATTGTGCACAAGAATGACACCGGCAGCATTATACTCAAGAGCAGGACGAAATACTTCGCGGGGGTGGATGATATTCGCATTGATAGTACCCATAGAAATCACCTCATCATGAATAATGCGATGATGAGTATCAAGATAAATGCCACGCAAATGCTCTTTAGGAAGTTCGCGCATGTCTTTGGCATATTCATAGACATCTCTGGCATTACGAATGAGCGATTGAGGGCCTGTTTTCTTCTCAAAGAAACGACGGCCAAGCTCACCGGCAGCAATAATCTGAGATGCTTTTACAAGAGGAATGCCAAGTGTCTCTGAAAGCTCAAGAGGATTGGTCTTCTCGAGAACGAGCTTTTCTCCATATTCACGAATGATGCGCTGCGACATGGCAAGGACATCTTCTTTTTGTGTGCCGGTGGTAAGAAGCACAGCCAGCAATTCCTGAACGGAGAGTGCGCCCGGACCACTCTTTACCAACTTTTCTCTTGGCTTATCGTCATTTGGTAAATCACGAATCTTGATTATATAAGGCTTGAGCGCCTTATAGTCACCAGCCACTGCATCCACAATTTCAGGGTATGCAGCTATAGAGTCGGGGCTTTTGATGGTGTACGTTGTCATGGGTATATTGTACACCAGAGGGCATGAAGAAAAAATAAAGAAAAAGTAATATCTTTATGAATTATTTCTAAAGAAAAAATGAAGGAAAATGCTCAAATTCGTTGTGGGCACGGGGAGATTTGTCCCTTACAGGGACAGTACAGCCTTCATATTTTTTCGGAGCGATAGCTCCTCAAAAATATACTCAGGCTCTTCAAATCTCCCTCGCATATCGCGCAGGCGATATGCTCGTGCCAAGAGATATATACAGAAAAAATCAAATTCGTTGTGGGCACGGGGAGATTTGAACTCCCAACCCTTACGGGATACGCTTCTGAGACGTAAGTGTATACCAGTTTCACCACGTGCCCTATATTGTTTAAGTGAACCACCATGCTTTGTATATGCATAACAGACGTACGCGTATACCAGTTCCGCCACGTGCCCTCCCTTTTTTATTTTTACTTCTTGTCCCTCAGCTCTTGAATCTTGCGGCGCATAGCGCGGCGGGCGCGGGCAATTGCTTCGTCCATAAATGTGTCGGAGAAAATTGATGGGCCATCGTCGCCTTCACGTGAGCCGCCAAGGCTGCCCTCTCCGCCTTTATTGCGCATGAGCGTAGAGAGGATGCTATGGCTCAACATACCTTTCTTGCCTACAAAGCCCATTGGCACGCGGTATTTGCCGCCGCTTGCACTATAGGTACCACTCATACCCATGCGCTCCCGCACCAGTGGGAATTCAATCACGAAACTAGCCCCCTTATCAAGTCCATCTGAATGCACGAGCAATGCACCTCCCGCTCGCTCTATAATACGCTTTGCAATAAAGAGACTCACGCCCAAGCCCTCGGTATACATAAGACGAGCGCGATGGCCGCGGAAGAATTTGTCGAAGATGAGGCGTTTTTCTTCTTGGCTAATACCAATACCGGTATCTTTAATGGTGCAAGCAATACGATTGGGCACAGCAGGCGAATCAGGCTTCATAGCGAGATTAATCTCAGCAGAACCGCCGCGCGGCGTATAGTTTATGGCATTTTCAATAATAAGACGCAAGGCGAGGCCAATGTGCTCGCGATCAGTGACCACTTGTGGCATGGCCTTGCCAGGATGGAAGGAAACGCGAATCTCTTTTTCAGACAATTCCTTTCTATGATCAGAAATGAGACCTGCCACGATAACGGAAATATCGACAGGGGCAGAGGTAAAGCGATAACTTTCATTTTCTGTATCAGAGAGGCCAATAAGCACCTTGGTCAATTCAAAAAGATGGCTAGCGCTCGATTCAATTTCTTTTACATACATCTCTCGACTCGCATCGCTATCTGCAACCTTAAGCTCGTCGACGGCCATTTTCATATGAGTGACGGGCGTCCAAAACTTATGCGTCACAATACTGATAAAGTCATACTTGAGGACATCGACTTCGCGCATGCGATTCCACACAACACTTGCAATACCGATGGCAATAACACCAGACACAATAGGAATAATCCAAGGCGAGAAATGCGGCACCAACTCTACAAGGGTCGTATTGAGCGTCGTAATAACACCCATCACCAAAGAGACGACGGCCACGCCGGCAGCATAGAGAAGGGCGCGCTTGGCCAAAAGACGCAAATCAATGAGATCGTATTTGAGTATGCCATAGACCAGTGGCGGCAAATAAAGACCGAAGAACATGGCCCACATTGGATTGACCGGTATATTGTAGACAAGGAAAAGAGCGATTGATCCCACAGCATACGCGTAAATATGCGAAATAAAGACGAAACGCAGGCGATTGCGCATCATCTCATCGGCAATGCGATAGTAGAGAGCCAGCTCAGCAAGCATGTACACAGCAACTACCACAAAGTAGACGCGCATAAGCCAATAGAGCGGCCCCGGCACATAGTAGAATGGCAAATACATCTTTGATACCGGCATAAGGAGAAACTGTTCCGGCAATACCAAATAAAACACAAGAAGTACAATGCCGGTGCCATAAATCATAATCAGAGCCGGCAAGCGCCGATGCACCTTCCCTATCAATGCCAATATAAAATGCGTATTGAAGCACACAATGCCAATATTGACCAAATTCCACATAAAGGAATCGTAGGCAAATTCAGCATTGTGGGCATTGATACCAAGTAAGTGCGATACATAGAAGCCTGCCACCATTACAGTAAGCAGGAAAAACGGTATAGAAACACTTTGATCACGGCCTTTCACCAACACAAGCAGGCCCATAATAAGGGTCAATACTCCGCAAAGGATACCGACCACATTCGTAATCAACAGATCCACAGGCATAACCCTATTATAAAAGTAAAAGGTAAAAAGTATAAGGTAAAAGGTAGAGAGGATTAGGTGATGGGTAATAGGTAATAGGTGCAGAGAATAGAAAATACAATGCTATAAACAGAAAATCCCCCGTATCAAAAAACCGCCCGTACAACGAGCGGCTTTTTGAAGTTTGATTCCTTTCCTCCTTCTTACTTTTCCCTCTCGTCTGTACTTTTTACTGTTTACCTTTTACTTTTTACCTGCCATGCTAAATGACTTCGACCAAAAGCATGTTTGTGGTGTCAGTCTTTCCGAATGGCATACCGCCCACAATCATGACCTGATCACCTTCTTTGGTTACCTTCTCACCGAGACCGACCTTGCGCACCATATTCATAATCTGTGATACGGTCGAAAACTTAGGCACGAGGACAGGATAGCATCCATAGGAAACCTGGAGCTGGCTAAAGACTTTCTCTGATGGAGTAAAGGCCATAATCGGCTGACGCGGCTTGTGACGTGAAAGCATGCGAGCAGTGCGGCCAGTTGCAGTCAAAGCAGCAATAAGGGTGGCGCCGATTTCGCGGGCAGCACCAACGGCGCTCGCACTGATTGCATCGGTAATACCATGGCGCATCTCTACGCTTGCAAGGGTGTCGATTGGAGAACGACCCATTTCAACCGTACGAGCGACATTTGACATCATTTCAACTGCCTTGATTGGATAATCGCCGAGGGTGCTCTCTTCAGAAAGCATAATAGCGTCAGTACCGTCGAGGATGGCATTGGCAATGTCAGATACTTCAGCGCGGGTTGGCACTGGATTCTTAATCATAGACTCAAGCATCTGTGTCGCTGTGATCACCGGCTTTCCTGCGCGGTTACACTTTTCAATAATCATTTTCTGAGCAAGAGGCACGTGTTCATAGCCAAGCTCAATAGCCAAATCACCACGAGCAACCATGATAGCATCTGAAAGTTCAAGAATTTCATCGAAGTTTTCGATGGCCTGTGGAGTCTCAATCTTGGCCACAATCATAGCCTTTGACTTTGCTTTCTTGAGCAAAGAGCGGAGCTCGCGAACATCATCACCGGTGCGAACGAAAGAAAAGGCAACCAAGTCAATGTCGTACTTTGAAGCAAATGCGAGGTCAGCCTTATCCTTATCGCTCAAAGAGCTGATAGAGAGCTTTGCATCAGGAAGGTTAATACCGCGACGGCCCTTTGTGTCGCCACCAATAAGGATCTTACATTTGATCTCGGTGCCGCTGACAGAGACGACTTCAAACTTCTTCTTTCCATCGTCCACCATGATAATATTGCCCGGCTTCAACTCCTTGATTAATTGCGGATAGTTAATAGAGACGCGCTTCTCATCGCCCGTGATTTTCTCAGTGGTAAGGGTAATAAAATCACCTTCATTCAAAGTGACGCGCTCCTTATAAAAGTCACCGATACGAAACTTTGGACCACTAAGGTCCTGCATGATAGCAGCGCTGAGGCCTGTCTTCTTCATGGCCGCGCGGAGATTGACCACCTTTTTTGCATGCTCAGCAAAGTCACCGTGAGAGAAGTTAAGACGCATAACGTTCATACCGGCATTAAGCATCTCTTCGAGTTTTTCTTGTGATTCAGTAGCCGGGCCAATAGTACACACGATCTTTGTCTTTTTGCTGAGTTTCATATGAGTAGTGTTGCGAATAAAAAGGCTCTTTTTCAAATAAATATGAGCCCGATAAGGATACCACAAATGTGTGGTTTTTCAAGGTATGCAGTACTACGAGACGAAACGAACCTGTGGGCTTACTTACCTTTTTCACTATCATCGTCATAGATGTAGTCATCTGAAAGACTTTGTATATGATAAATACGAAGATCTTCATTTTTATTGACCAATACTTCTGCGATTAGCAAATTACTTTTTGTCGTTTTGTTAATAGTATACGTATATTCTGCATTATACAGTTCTGTAGTTGGCTTGAGTTCAATAACAATACCAGAAAAATATTTCTCCTGAATACTGTCATTGGAATTGAACATATAAATATCACCATCCGAAGTCCGGCTCGACCAATTACTTACTATCCAATTTGGTAAATTGACATTTAATGCATCGCCGATGTTGAGCACTTTATTTTTATTAAAATCAGAATCTGGTGCACTAAATACATTGAGTACATATCCAGGAATTGATGAGGAGTAGAGCATACGTCTCTCTCTACTTCTAGCCTCCGCTAGATTATTTATGCTTATACCATAGAGAATCCATATAGCAACGCCCGCAATACTGAAGATAACGGCCACAAAAGATATTGCTATGTATGTTTTTTTCATTTAATTTAAATTTACCAGAAACCAGATTGTGCGCGCACTAGGAGTCGAACCTAGGACCCCATCAGTATCAGTGATGTGCTCTACCAGCTGAGCTATGCGCGCGTGTTATTTATATATTACTTCAACGAACCACCTTACGGCATAGATGTTTAGGACCTACCAGAACAGCTATGCGCGCGTGGAGGCACTATAGCAGAAAATATATAGTTTGAAAATAGACACATTCCCCGATGGATATATAGGTAAAAGGCCCCCGCAGGGGCCTTTTTGTGACAGCAGTGAACGTTGTCGTTATCCTACACGAGGACCATTCGCGACGAGGGTGGCAGCAATTTCTGCCTCACCAACACCCAAAGCAGTGCCCCACACCCCATCTCCCGGCCCGCCAGAGGCAAAAGCAGCGAGATCAGTCTGCACCAGCGTGGGATAGGCAGTTGCGACGATCCCGGTCTTGCCGGATGCGAGCAAGAGGAGAACAAAGGCCACTTCTTCAGAAGGATCCCCTGAGAATGGCTTGTCCTGAAGTAACAAACCAACCATAGCCCAGTCAAATAAGTCAGGCGAAACGGCGTCTTTCCATTCTGGTGTCTCTTGAGTACTCCGAGCCTTCATCGAAGATAGAGCATCGACGATATCGTCACTCCTAACCAAAAAATCTGGTGGCAGGGCCAAAGCCACAACGGCACGACCGTCAAAATTCGTATAGGGCATGCAGATATCTTGAAGCGTAGAGATGTAGTAGTGAAGGGCATTGCCCCAATGTGCCGAACAAAGCTTGAGTTTGTATACAAGCTCGATAAGAGCGAGACCAAACATCAACCATGTTCTAGAGGTATGACCTTCTCGATAGACCTCCTCAAACAAGGCTTTCACGAGTCGGTCGTAGGGCTGCAGAGAAACACCGTCATGCGGATTCAGATTTGTATTCATACCACACTTGAAGTCGGGTTGAGGGTTTACATCTGTCGGCATACTAGCAAGCTATGCATGAAAAAGCAAAACCGCCTTTCGGCGGCCTTGCAATCCTCGCTGAGGAAGTGCTCATTAAAAACTCAAACGCATAACCTTTTCATATTCATAACCGAATAGACAGACATCCTTTGTTTTGTTCCGTTCTATTGTATGCGTTCCTGCATACAGAGGGGCGTCACAGGTAAGACTGTAGAGCCATTGCTGATGGTCTAGGACCATACCGACCGTTTAAGTGAAAAGTAAACTTTTCACGGTTCAATTTGAAATACTCCACGAGCAGCTTCCGCTACCC
>CAZKGX010000001.1:0-1000 GCA_964552645.1 uncultured Candidatus Saccharibacteria bacterium | reverse complement strand
TTACCTTAGGCCCGCTAATGCGAGATTTCGGGTACTCCCAACTCCCTTGAGTTGACGGGCGAATATTTTCCATAAACTTGGAATGAAAGTTCCCACGTAGCGAGCGGTTTTCCCGCACTACGCGAGCTCAATGCATTTTTTGCTTTATCGCAAAAAGATGCTCAAGACCACGCTCCGATAGGTGTTCTTCTTTTGCAATCATTGCCATCATTTCACAAAAAAGCTCGAAATCTTTCCTTTTTGAAGGGAAGTGCAATCGATATTTTTTGAAAAATGGGATAATGACCGTAAGAAGATCATTTCTATTGTAGACTTCGTATCGATAACAGTTTTGGTGGTTGGGACGACTATCTTTTTGAAAATAGACACTTCCACAACCGAAAAACTGCTGTAATGAATCGAGTATTTCCTTATCTTTTTCAATAAGTTTGAGATAAAACTTCGGCTCGACAACGACCCGGCGTTTTATCTGACCTTGATCAAGGTGCGGATCACGAACATATACAGTGAAGCTTCCTTCACCATCGACTAGACCTACAATGTAATCAGGTGTAATCTTCTGCATTTGCTTTGAGTGAGCCCTTCACGGCCACCTTGCGGCGGCCCCTACTATGACTCAGCTGACTTCTGACGCTGCGTAAGTTTAATTATATCTGCTACAAGAGCAGATAACAAACATCAGATCTCCACAGGTTACGCAATATTCCGTTCCATGCATCCAAACTACCGTTTCTAGAATCTTCCCTACGCTCACCGCCTCTCATATCGCAGGTCGATTGGGTATTGTTTGTAAGGCTGCATTTTGCCTCGAGATCCTCCACATATCACCTCGCGGTGACATGCTATCTGTCGGCTATTACCATTAGACTTTTGGTAAAGTGGATTTTAACCACTTGGATTATCGCGCTGCTGCGCGCTTTTATTGTGAGTACAAGACTTGAGAACGTATTCACCGCGGTGTGCTGACCCGCGATTACTAGCAATTCTGGCTTCATGAGGT